>CAIVXW010000451.1 GCA_903910005.1 uncultured Methylococcaceae bacterium | reverse complement strand
GGGCCACCACCGCCTCTGCCTTGATTATTCGCTGCGCCTGCTTGGCGGCGGCTTTCCTGACCGCAGTGCCTTCATCCGGGTACCACACAAGGACAATGTCATCGGCTTTGGCTGGGGGCAGGGAGTCAGCCGCAATCCTGAGCGGGAGGCACGAACCGCCGCGCAGTTATGGCAACAAAAGGCACTCGAATTACCCGATTTCCTGCAAGCCTGTCAGCCGGTTCGCGCAAGACCCTGACTGTGCCGGGCTATTGACCCGGCCAGTCGAACCGTTACACTGCACGTCCACCTTATTACTGACCGGAGTATGACCATGACCACCTTTTTCATGACTTTTGCCGCCATTGCCATCGTGATCAGCCTGATGGCCATTGGTGTGATGTTCGGACGCAAGGCCATCAAGGGAAGCTGCGGCGGCGTGAACAATGGCGAGTGCATCTGCGTACGGAAATGCGAAAAGCGGCGCAAGCTGGAAGCCGCCATGGCGGGCAACGAATAACCCCGGATGAGCGGTTTTTCGTTTTTCTGGTACGACTATGAAACCTTCGGGGTCGATCCCGCCCGGGATCGACCCGCCCAGTTTGGCGGGCTGCGTACCGACGCCGATTTCAACCCGCAAGGGTCGCCCCTGCTGCTCTACTGTAAACCTGCCCGCGATTACCTGCCCAACCCGGAATCCTGCCTGCTGACCGGCATCACGCCGCAAACAGCCCTGCGCGAAGGGCTGCCTGAAGCCGAGTTCATCGCCCGCATTCACGCCGAGTTTTCAGTACCCGGAACCTGTGTGGTGGGCTACAACAATATCCGCTTCGATGATGAAGTCACCCGTAACACCCTCTATCGCAACCTGTTCGATCCCTATGCCCGCGAATACCGGAATGGCAATTCCCGCTGGGATCTGATCGACCTGGTGCGTTTGACCCGGGCTCTGCGGCCTGAGGGTATCGCATGGCCCCTGGATGGCGAAGGCAAGCCGACCTTACGCCTTGAACAACTGACCCGGGCCAACGGGATCAGCCATACCCGGGCACACGACGCCCTGTCTGATGTATACGCCACCCTGGCCCTGGCCCGTCTGCTACGGGACAGGCAGCCGCGTCTTTACCAGTACGTTTTCACCCATCGCAGCAAACAGGCAGCCGAGAGCCTGTTACGCACCGGCCAGTTTGAGCCGGTCATTCATGCCTCGGAAAAATTTTCCGCCGACCGCCATGCCGTCGCCGTCGTGGTGTCCCTGTGCGAACATCCGTTCAATTCCAACGGGCGGGTAACCTATGACCTTGCGGTTGATCCGACCCCGTTGCTGACCCTGTCGCCACGGGAACTGAACAAACGGCTCTATACCTCGGCCCGTGAACTGCCGGAAGGTGTGGCACGCCTGCCGCTCAAAACCATACACCTCAACAAATGTCCGGTACTGGCACCGATCAACACCCTGCGGCCCGCCGACGCTGAACGGCTGGCCATTGACACGGCGCGTTGCAGGCAGCATCTGGAACGTCTGCGCCAGGCTGACGGCCTGGCTGACAAGGTCAGGGCAATTCTGGAATCGGGAGACGGGGATGGACGGGACGGGATTGCCGACCCCGATCTGATGATTTACTCAGGCGGGTTTTTCAGCCATGAAGACCAATCGCTGCTGGCGCGACTCAAACACCTGTCACCCCGCGATCTGGCGGGGCTGGAGCCACCGTTTGAGGACGAACGCCTGCCGGAAATGCTGTTCCGTTACCGCGCCCGCAATTATCCGGACACCCTCAATGAGGCCGAGCGGCAACGCTTTGAGGCCTATCGCCTGAAGCGACTGAATGATCCTGCCTATGGCGCGTCGCTGACCGCCCGGCACTATCTGGAGAAACTGGAGCAATCAAGGCGGCAGCACGGACACGATGCCGGTGCTGCGGCCCTTATCGACCAACTCGAATGCTATCTGGCCGACCTGCTGGCGGAATGAGGGAGGGCGGCGGGGGCGGCCAGCCCGGTGTCGGTTGACCGATCCCACCGCACCCGATTACGCGAGGCTTCAATCGGCCTTCAGTTGCAGTTCCTTCAGATAACGGCTGAACTCGGCTGCGAGTTCAGGATGTTTGAGTCCCTGCTCCACGGTGGCAACCAGATAACCCAGCTTGGAACCACAGTCGTAGCGTTTGCCGAAAAATTCATACGCCAGTACCGGTTCCTCGTGCAGCAGCATGGCAATGGCGTCGGTCAACTGAATCTCGCCGCCCGCACCCCGGCTTACGTTTTCCAGTTTGGTGAAGATGGCGGGCGTCAGAATGTAACGTCCCACCACCCCCAGATTGGAGGGAGCCACGTCGGGTTTGGGTTTTTCGACAATGGCTTCCAGTTTGCCCAGTTTGTCACCGATGGGGTTGGCCTTGACCACTCCATAGCTCTGGGTTTCGCTGGGGGCAATCCGCTCAACCCCCAAAACCGAACATTGCCACTCCTCAAATACCTTGGTCATCTGGGCCAGGCAGCCACTGTGGTTGTCGTCTATCATGTCATCGGCCAGTACCACGGCAAACGGCTCATCGCCGATCACGGCGCGGGCGCAACTGACCGCATGCCCCAGCCCCAGGGCTTCGGCCTGGCGTATGTACACGCAACTCACATGTGGCGGTACGATGTTCTGAACGATTCGGAGGATTTCGGATTTGCCCCGGGCCGTCAGTTCGGTTTCCAGTTCATAGGCCTTGTCGAAGTGATCGGAAATGGCCCGCTTGGTGCGACTGGTGATGAACACCATTACATCAATACCCGCCATAACCGCCTCCTCGACCGCATACTGAATCAGGGGCTTGTCGACGATCGGGAGCATTTCCTTGGGACTGGCCTTGGTGGCTGGCAGAAAACGGGTTCCGAGACCTGCCACCGGGAAAACGGCTTTCCTGACAATTTTCTTCATTACGGGGCTCCTTGAGTGTTGAGGGGGTTTATTTTCTGGTGTTGTTCCAGATAGTGCAGGATTGCCGCTGCACAGTCATCCAGCGAATCCCGCCCGGTGTTGACGACGATCTCCGGGTTGAGTGGGGCTTCGTAGGGCGAGGAGATGCCGGTGAAGTCCGGGATTTCGCCCCGGCGGGCTTTCTGGTACAGCCCCTTGACGTCGCGCTGTTCACACTCCTCCACGCTGGCGTTGCAGTGAATTTCAATAAAGTCACCGTCGCCGACCAGTGAGCGAACCATCTCCCGGTCGCGGCGGAACGGCGAAATGAATGCCGTGAGTGCAATCACGCCGGCATCCAGAAACAGCTTGCTCATTTCGCCCACCCGGCGGATGTTTTCGCTGCGGTCCTGCATCGAAAAGCCCAGATCGGAACACAAGCCATGCCTTACGTTGTCACCGTCGAACACATAGGTACGGCAATGGCGGGCAAACAGCAGGTCTTCAACCCGGTGTGCCAGGGTGGATTTTCCGGCTCCCGATAATCCGGTAAACCACAGGATACAACTTTGATGCTGGTTGAGGGTTTGGCGCATCTGCCGGGATACCAGGGCCTGATGCCAGGTTATGTTGGAACTCATTGGGTGAAGTTTGTCTGGAATTGTTGAACAGGATTGGCGGGGGGTGCCGGTTCAGGCACGACCACAACGCCCGTTCAGGCGGTCAGCCTGATGCGGTCGACCGTGGCGGGTGGAATGTATCAAAGGATACTGCGGGATGCCACTGTTTTGGTGGCGGAGACGGGTTTCGCGGGGGGGAGGGTGGTGAGTTCGCGGCTTCGGGTCACTCACCACGCAGGCGGCACGAACGCCGCAAGTAGCCTATCGGGTCTTGTTTGGGGTTGGGTTCGGGTTGGGCGCGGGTGAAGCCGGTTGCGACGGGCTTGTCGTGAGTTTGTCACGGTTTTGCTGAATGGTGGCGGCTCCAATGCCTTTGACCCGGGTCAGGTCATCAACCGTTTTGAACGGGCCATTGGTTTCCCTGTCCTTGACAATCGCTTCCGCCTTGCTTTTTCCTACTCCCACCATGACTTGATCAAACTGGTCAACCGTGGCGGTGTTGATGTCGATTGACTCTGCCATGACCAGCGTACTGGCACAGACAAGACCCAGCACGACCCATAATCTAGCAAACATATACATAGTGTTTTTCTCCGGAATTTCAGGAACACACACAACGTGCGCGACTGAAATCTAGCAGATGATTGATCTGGTTTCAATCACTAATGGTGTTCATGCCCGCATGGGCCACGACCCGGTTTCTGCCTCCGGATTTTGCCTGGTACAGACAGTGATCCGCCCGGGCAATCAATGTGGCAGCCGACTCTTGCCTGACCGGATAAGCCCGGGCCACGCCCAGGCTGATGGTCATGACCGATCCGGTCGTCGAGTCAGGATGCGACACACCCAGATTTTCCACGGCCTCCCGCATGGTTTCGGCGCAGCAGACCGCCCCGGTGATATCGGTCTCGGGCAATATGGCGGCGAACTCCTCACCACCGTAACGGGCCACCAGATCGGACGAACGCCGGGCACAGCCGCAGATGGTTCGGGCCAGCAGGCACAGGCTCTCGTCTCCCTGTAGATGCCCCAGGGCATCGTTGTAGCGTTTGAAGTGATCCACGTCGATCAAAATCAGGGACAGGGGAGCGTGCTTGCGGATGGAGCGGTTCCATTCACTCTCCAGGTACCGGTCAAAATGGCGACGGTTGGCAATGCCGGTCAGGCCATCCATGAGTGACAGCCGGGTCAGTTCCTCATTGGCAATTCTGAGATCGTTGGTTTTTTCCTCTACCCGTTGCTCCAGGTGGTGGGTGTATTCCTGCAGTGCCGTGCGGGCACGTTCCAGATCCCGGATGAGGGCCTGGGCATGTAACTCACGCGCCTGGAGCCGAACCAGCATCAAACCAAAACTTTCCGCCAGTTGAGTGATTTGTCGGGGGTAGACTGATGCACGGGTCAGTTCATACAGCGCGTCCACACTGGAATCGTCGTAATTGCCTGATGCGATGTTGTGCACCAACTCGCACAATCGCTCGTTCAAGGCCAGAAAATGCTGGACGTCGATGCCGGAATCAGGCGTCATGGCGACTCAAACCCCTGATTGAGCGACAGCAGATCCGCTGATGTCAGCACGCCACAGGCCCATTTGAGCCGGAACCGGGCCAGGATGTAGTCATAGCGTGCCCGGGCCTGATCGCGGCGGGCTTCATACCACTGAGCCTGTCCGGTGAGTACATCCTGCATGGTGCGGATGCCAACTTCCAGCCCGGTTTGGGCGGCTTCCAGGGCACTTTGGGTTGATTGCAGGGTGGCGTCGAGTGCCTCAATCTGGCTGATGGCTGACAATACCCCCCGATAGGCTTCCCTGACATCACGGTTGACGCTTCGATGGATGCCATCAAGGTGTTCACGGGCGGCATCGTATTCATGCCGGGCCTGACGTACCCGCGAATTGACCGCCCCGCCTTCGAGTACCGGAACCGTGACTTGCACGCCAATCGCCTGGTACTCGGTAGAAATGCCGTAAGGTCTGTCGTTGTCGGTAAATCCGGCAGTTCCCACCAGATCCAGTACCGGCAGATGACCGGCCTGCTGCTGGTTGATGTGCTGCTGCCTGGCACTGACGTGGATTGTGGCGGCCAGCAGCCCCGGATTGTTTTGTCGGGCCTGCTCAAGCCAGGCCTCGGGGTTGGCGGGTTCAGGGGGGGTCAACAGCAATTTTTCCCGTAACCGGCTCAGTGCCGCAGGCGGTTGGCCGGTCATCAGTTCAATATTAGCCAAGGTGTCTTGCAGGTGGTTTTCGCCCCGTATCCGGTTGGTTCGGGTTCTGTGATAGGCTGCCTCGGCCTCGCGCACATCGGTAATGGCATTAAGACCTGCATCAAAGCGTGCCTGAGCCATGTCGCGCTGGTGGGTCAGGCTGGACAATTCCGCCTCAAAAAATGCCAGGCTGTCAGTGGCATGGAGGGCTTCCAGGTAGGCCTCCACCGTGCGCTTGATCAGATTTTGCTGTTCTGACTGAAAATTAGCCTCGGCTTCGGCAATCTGCTGGTCAGCCAGGCTCAACTGAACCCAATAGTCGTGATGATACAGCGGTTGGCGCAGGTTGAGGCTGGCGGCACTGTTCCAGAAATCGACATTCAGGCCGCCGGCAAAAAAGACCAGGGGATTGGCTCCGGTGGCGGTTGCTCCTCCCTGCTGGAACGAGGAACGAACCGAGTTGCGGTTCATTTCGCCCTTGATGGTCAGTGAGGGTAACAGACGGGCCAGGCTCTGGGGACGGGCTTCCCGTATGGCCCGGAGACTGGCGGCGGCTTCACGTAACCGGGCATCATGGCTCAGGGCCTGTTCGTAAATCTGCAGCAGATCCTCGCCCTGAACGGGCAAGGCGGTGACGGCCAGCACGGCAGCAATGAAGGCGATGGTTTTCATGAAAAAAGGCAGTCAGGTCGGGAAGTGAAACGTAAACACGGGCGTAGCCGGAAAAATCCCTGCTGTGGCTTTATCAGCGATGTTATCTATAATTATCCAATTCCGTCATCCTGTACACCTTTGAGCCGCAATGGACAAAACCTACGAACCTCATGCCATAGAACAACGCTGGTACCAGACCTGGGAAGAGCGGGCCTGCTTCGCGCCCCGGGGTACGGGCACGCCGTACTGCATCATGATTCCACCGCCCAACGTGACCGGCAGCCTGCACATGGGTCACGGTTTCAATAATACCATCATGGATGCCCTGATCCGCTACCACCGGATGCAGGGGTACAACACCTTGTGGCAGGCAGGAACCGACCATGCCGGTATCGCCACCCAGATGGTGGTGGAGCGACGCCTGGCCGCTCAGGGGGTGTCGCGTCAGGCGCTGGGTCGGGAGGCCTTTCTGGCACAGGTCTGGGCCTGGAAAGCCGAATCAGGCGGAACCATCACCCGCCAACTGCGACGACTGGGTTCCTCCCTCGACTGGCAACGGGAACGCTTTACCCTGGATGAAGGCCTGTCCCGGGCGGTTCGGGAGGCTTTTGTTCGCCTGTACCAGGACGGATTGATTTACCGGGGCAAGCGACTGGTCAACTGGGATCCCAAACTCCACACCGCCATCTCTGACCTGGAAGTACAAAACGAAGAGGAAGCCGGCAGCCTTTGGCATTTCCGTTATCCCCTGGCCGATGGTTCCGGCCACCTGGTGGTGGCAACCACCCGTCCCGAGACCCTGCTGGGTGATACCGCTGTCGCCGTGCATCCCGACGACGAACGTTATCGGCATCTGATTGGCCAGCGGATCACGCTACCCGTCACCGGACGGGATATCCCCGTCATTGCCGATGACCATGTTGATCCGGCTTTTGGCAGCGGGTGTGTCAAAATTACCCCGGCCCATGACTTCAATGACTACGAGGTGGGTAAACGTCACGGCCTGGCGTTGATTAACGTACTGGATCGCGATGCCCGGATTGCCCCGGTATTTGCCTGTTTTGACCCGGACGGACGGGTTCAGGCAGAGGGGGAAACTGCCCCGGCGGCTTACGCCGGACTTGGACGTTATGAGGCACGCAAGGCCATTGTGGCCCGGATGGAGGCACTGGGCCTGCTGGAAAAGGTAGAACCCCACACCCTCAAGATACCACGGGGAGACCGCTCCGGTGAGGTGGTGGAGCCCTGGCTGACCGATCAGTGGTATGTCAGTACCCGTGCGCTGGCCGAACCCGCCATCGCCGCCGTCGAACAGGGGCATATCCGTTTTGTACCGCAGCAATACGAGAATGTTTATTTTGCCTGGATGCGTGACATACAGGACTGGTGCATCTCGCGTCAGTTATGGTGGGGGCACCGCATTCCTGCCTGGTATGACGACCAGGGCACCGTATATGTGGGGCGGGATGAAGCAGAGGTGCGCCACCGCTACGGCCTGGCGGACGATTTTGGCTTGCGTCAGGATGACGATGTACTGGATACCTGGTTTTCCTCCGCACTGTGGACCTTCTCCACCCTGGGTTGGCCTGAGGCCACCCCCGAGCTGAAAATGTTCCATCCCACCGATGTACTGGTGACCGGTTTCGACATCATTTTCTTCTGGGTGGCCCGGATGATCATGATGACCCTGCATTTCATGAAGCACCCCGACGGCAGTCCGCAGGTTCCCTTCAAAACGGTCTACGTACACGGGTTGGTACGCGATGCCGAAGGGCAGAAAATGTCCAAATCCAAGGGCAATGTGCTGGATCCGCTCGATATCATTGATGGTATCAGCCTGGATGCCCTGATTGAAAAGCGAACGGCAGGTTTGATGCAGCCCAAAATGGCGGAACGAATCGAACAGCGTACCCGGCGCGAATTTCCGGACGGCATAGCGGCCTACGGTTGTGACGCCCTGCGCTTCACCTTTGCCTCGCTGGCATCGACCGGGCGTGACATCAAGTTTGACATGGGCCGGGTGGAAGGCTTCAGGAATTTCTGCAACAAGCTGTGGAACGCTGCCCGTTACGTGCTGATGAATACCGGACAGCAGGGGCTGGAAACCCTCCCTGCAGAAACCCGCCAGAGACTCCGCTCCGGGCCAGGGCGGGCGGTATCTGATCGCTGGATCCGTTCCCGTTTACAGGATGCCATCGCGGTGACCCACGCCGCCATGGTACCGGCCTACCGGTTTGATCTGGTGGCCCAGCGCATTTATGAATTTGCCTGGAACGAGTACTGCGACTGGTATCTGGAACTGGCCAAGGTCAGCCTGCAGACGGGCGATGCGGAAGCCTGTCTGGCAACCCGGCTGACCCTGATCGAGGTTCTGGAAACCCTGTTACGGCTGGCACATCCGATTATTCCGTTCATCACCGAGGAAATCTGGCAGCGGGTGGCTCCGCTGGCCGGTATTGAGCCGGGAAGCCTGATGTTGCAGCCTTACCCGGTAGCGGATGCCGGTCAAATTGACACGGAGGCTGAACGCGAAATCGAATGGTTGATGAATGTCTTGCTGGCAGTACGGCGTATCCGGGCCGAAATGAACATTGCACCGGGCAAGCCGCTGCCTGTCCTGCTTCAGGGAGGGCTCCCGCAGGATCGGCTCTGGTCAGACAATAACCGCAGCCCTCTCATGCGACTGGGCCGGGTGGAGAGCCTGGTGTGGCTGGCGGAAGCAGACCCGGCTCCGGAGTCCGCCATGGCCCGGGTTGGTGAGCTACGCATTCTGATTCCCCTGCAGGGTCTGATTGACCGGGATGCGGAGTTGGCCCGACTGGATCGGGAGATACAACGTCTGGGCAAGGATTTGCCTCGTATTGAGGCCAAACTGGATGACCCGGCGTTTACCGCCAGGGCACCGGCGGCTGTGGTTGCGAAGGAACGGGCGCGGGCCGATGAACTGCGCAACACGCTGAGGGAACTGGAACAACAATCTGCAAAAATCCGGCAACTGTGATTGATCTGACTGCTCGGCTGGATGCAGGGCTGGCCGCCATGAACCTGCCCGCCACCCCTCATCAACAGGCGCAATTGCTGAATTTCCTGTTTTTATTGCAGAAATGGAATCGGGTTTATAATCTCACCGCCATCAGTGAACCGGAGCAGGCGGTCTGTCTGCATCTGCTGGATAGCCTGGCGGTTCTGCCTTATCTTTCGGGTTCCCGTATCCTTGATGTGGGCACGGGAGCCGGACTGCCGGGCCTTCCGCTGGCCACCCTTGCTCCCGATATCCGGTTTGTGTTGCTGGACAGCAACAGTAAAAAGACCTGCTTCGTGCGCCAGGCCGTCCTTGAACTGGGTTTATCGAATGTCGAAGTGGTTACCTCCCGTATCGAACACTATCAACCCGACCCGGGATTCGACAGCGTGCTGGCTCGTGCCTGGGCCAGTCTGGCGGTCATCTGGCGGCAAACCCGGCGACTGCTGGTCAACGGCGGGCAGGTTCTGGCCCTCAAGGGACAGCGGCCCCAGGCAGAGATTGACGAACTGGAGACGTGCCACCACCGGGTGTGCCGTCTTGACATTCCCGGATTACAGGCTGAAAGGCACCTGATCCAGCTACTGAACGACTGAACGACTGAACGACTGAGAAACCGATGGTTAAAATTATTGCAGTGGCCAACCAGAAAGGCGGCGTGGGCAAAACCACAACCAGCGTTAATCTGGCGGCTTCCCTCGCGGCAACCCGGCACAAGGTATTGCTGCTTGATCTTGATCCGCAGGGAAATGCCACCATGGGATGTGGTGTGGAAAAAAAGACGGCAGAGACAACGACTTACGATGTGCTGAATCACTCGGTGCGTCTGCGGCAGGCCATCGTGGCCCGACCGGAGCTTGGGCTGGATCTGGTGCCAGCCAATGCCGATCTGACCGCCGCCCAGGTGGAGTTGTTACCCCGGGTCGGGCGGGAACGCCTGCTGACCGAAGCACTCAGCGAATGCCGCGATGACTATCAGTATATCCTGATTGATTGCCCGCCTTCACTCAATGTGCTGACCCTCAATGCCCTGGTGGCGGCTGACAGTGTACTGATACCGGTGCAGTGCGAATACTACGCCCTGGAAGGCCTGTCTGATCTCATGGACACACTGCGTAACATACAGGCTACAGTCAATCCACAACTGGCCATAGAGGGGCTGCTGCGTACCATGCACGATACCCGCAGCCGTCTGGCCACCGAGGTCTCGGATCAGTTGCTCAGTCATTTTGGCGACAAGGTATTCCGTACCGTCATACCGCGTAACATTCGCCTGGCCGAGGCTCCCAGTCATGGCCTGCCAGCCCTGATGTATGACAAGGCGTCACGGGGAGCCGTCGCCTATCTGGCACTGGCGGGTGAGATTACCCGACGCAATGCTGGCTGACAGAACCTGCTTCCATCAGATATCCATAATTCGATGACAACCAAAAAAAAAGGCCTGGGACGCGGGCTGGAAGCCTTGCTGGGCGGAACGACCAACCTGAACACTGAAACAGTGACTCCGGTCGAATCGTCAGACAACACCCTCCAACTGGCCGTAGCCCGGCTACTTCCGGGCCGGTACCAACCACGCCGGGTCATTGATGCCGACAGGTTGCGCGAACTCGCTGATTCAATCAGTGTTCAGGGTGTGGTACAGCCCATTGTGGTCAGGCCGTTGCCCGACGCAGGCCAGTATGAAATCATCGCAGGCGAACGCCGCTGGCGCGCCGCCCAACTGGCCGGTTTGCAGGAGGTGCCGGTCATCATCCGGCAGATCGGTGACCAGGCCGCTCTTGCCATTGCCCTGATCGAAAACATTCAGCGTGAAAATCTCAATCCACTGGAAGAAGCAGAAGCCTTCCAGCGACTGATCAGTGAATTTGATCTGACCCACCAGCAGGTAGCCGACGTAGTGGGACGCTCCCGGGCCAGCATCACCAATGCCCTGAGACTCAACGATCTGCAGGAGGATGTCAAAATGATGCTGTTGCGGGGTGATATCGAGATGGGGCACGCCAGGGCTCTGTTAGGGCTGGATAAGCCAGCCCAGCGTACCGCTGCCGACAGGGTTGTATCGCGCGGACTGACCGTCAGGGCTACCGAAGCCCTGGTACAGCAGATGAAGGAGGGCGAACCGGAACCTGCCCCGGAAAAACGCAAGGATCCCGACATCCGTTCGCTGGAGGAAACTCTGGCCACCCGGATTGGTGCTCCGGTTCTGATTCGGCATGGCGACAAGGGGAGTGGTCAACTGATTATTCGCTACGACAGCCTGGATCAACTGGAAGGCGTACTCGACAGGATACGATGATGACATTGATATTTCCGGGGTCGATTGCTATCATGCGGCCCTGTTTTGGCTTGGTAACCCGGAAGTGAAGTCGGCTCAGGACGTGGCCACGCTGGTGTGGTTGTTACGAACCCAGATACTGATGATCTGTGGAGTAGCCCTGGCGACAGGATTACTGGCCGGAGCCGATCAAGGCGTGTCGGTTCTCGCGGGGGGGCTGGTTGCCTTTCTGCCCAATGCGTATTTTGCCATTCGTTTTGTCCGGCCTTTGGCTGGAGGAACCCCCAGACAGATACTCAACCGGTTCTATGCGGGAGAGGCAATCAAACTGGCACTGACCGCAGTGCTTTTCTTTTGCGTATTGCAAGTACCCGCCGTGAAACCACTGCCACTGATGGCCGGATTCATGGCCGCCCTGCCAGCGTTCTGGTTTGCGCTGCTGAAACGATAAATCAAACTGATCCGTTTACGCAAAGGGTGTGCTGACGTGAGTCGCACTCCCTTCATTTGTTGACATTCAAGTAAAGTATATTCGAGCAATTCATTATGGCGACTGAGGCACACGAAACCGGGGGAGCTACGGGCTATATCGTCCATCACCTGACCCCCCTGTCTGTCGGTGAGGGATTCTGGACATTCCATCTGGATACCCTGTTTTTTTCTGCTTTTCTGGGTTTTGTTTTCCTCATCGTCTTTCGCATGGCGGCCTTGCGTGTCGTTACGGGCGTACCGGGAACCCTGCAGAATTTTGCGGAAATGCTGGTGGAGTTCGTCGACGGACAGGTCAAGGACGCGTTCCACGGTAAAAGCGCGGTGATCGCCCCGCTGTCCCTGAGCATTTTTGTCTGGATCTGGCTGATGAATTTCATGGATTTGATTCCGGTCGACCTGTTCCCGTTGATTGCAACATCCTTTGGTCTGGAGTACCTCAGGGTCGTACCCAGTACTGACCTCAACGCCACGTTTGGCATGTCGATAGCGGTTTTTTTCCTGATCCTGTTCTACAGTATCAAGGTCAAGGGGCCCATCGGTTTTGCCAGGGAAATGCTGCTGAGTCCGTTTGGCAAGTGGATGATTCCTTTCAACCTGTTGCTTAAACTGGTGGAAGAATTCGCCCGCCCCGTTTCACTGGCCCTGCGACTTTTCGGTAACATGTACGCGGGTGAACTGATCTTCATCCTGATTGCCTTGCTACCCTGGTTCATACAACCGGTGCTGAGTTTTCCCTGGGCGGTGTTTCACATACTCATCATCACCCTGCAAGCATTCATCTTCATGGTACTGACGATCGTTTATCTGAGTCTGGCCCACGAAGACCACTGAATTTCCTGAGATACGGACTATTCTCATGAACAAACAACCCCGGATTGATTGATCCGGGGATAATCCTGTTTTTTATTTCACTCAACACAAAAATCTGGAGGAACAATGGAACTCGCAAACGTTATTGGTAATGTACAAGGCCTCACCGCAATCGCAGTCGGGCTGGTTCTTGGTATGGGTGCCCTGGGTACCGCCATCGGTTTTGGCATCCTGGGGGGTAAATTCCTGGAGGGTGCGGCGCGTCAACCGGAAATGGTTCCGATGCTGCAGGTCAAAATGTTTATCGTCGCCGGTCTGCTGGATGCCGTCACCATGATTGGTGTGGGTCTTGCCCTGTTCTTTACTTTCGCCAATCCGTTCCTGTCGGCAGTTCGTTCTGCAGTAGGTGGTTGATCGCCACGTCCCGGTGTAACGGCAAGCATTACAAGAGGATATCGCTGTGAGCATTAACGCCACTCTTATCGGCCAGATGATTACCTTCGCGCTTCTGGTGTGGTTCACCATGAAGTTCGTTTGGCCGCCTTTGATGCAAGCCATGGAAGAGCGTCAGAAAAAAATTGCCGATGGCCTGGCGGCAGCCGACAAGGGCAAGCATGAGATGGAACTGGCCGAGAAGCGTGCGACCGCGCTGCTGCGACAGGCCAAGGAACAGGCGGCTGATATTGTGAGCCTGGCCCAGAAACGGGCAGGTGAGCTGGTCGAGGAATCCAAGCAAACTGCAAAGCAGGAAGGCGACCGCATGATCGTGGCAGCCAAGGCTGAGATTGATCGGGAAATTCAGAACACACGGGAAGGACTCCGTCAGCAGGTTGCCACCCTGGCGGTTACCGCAGCAGAGCAGATATTGCAAAGGGAAGTCGATCAGAACAGACATCGGGAAATCCTGGATGAATTCGGGAAACAACTGGGTCAAGTCTGATGCAAGAATTAACCACACTGGCCAGACCCTATGCGGTGGCTGCTTATAAACGGGCCCGGGAAATCCAGGCAACCGAACGGTGGAGTGAGCAACTGGGTTTTCTGGCCCGGTTGCTGGAAGACCCCCGGATAGCACAGGCAGCCCATCACCCCAAGGTGGAAAAAAGCGCATTTGCATCCATGCTGCTGGAACAGTGCGGCAGCGACCTTGACCCCGAAATACAGAACTTCGTTCGTCTTCTGGTGCAAAATCGCAGGCTGGATCTGATCCGGCAGATAGGCCTGTTGTTTCGGCAGTACAAGGCAGACGACGAGGGCTACATCGAGGTAGAGGTTCGCTCCGCCCATGTCATGGATGAAGTGGAACAGATCAAGCTGGCTTCATCACTGGGCAATGTATTTCGCAAGAAAACCAATCTCAACATTACCGTCGACCCGTCCCTGATCGGTGGTATCCATGTACGGGCCGGCGACCGTGTTATTGACTATTCAGTGCGCGGCCAGATCCAGCGAATGGCACAAAGACTCTGCAACTAGAGCGAGTAAAGAATCATGCAGTTGAATCCATCTGAAATCAGCGATCTCATCAAGAAAAGAATTGAACAGTTCGACATCGGGCTGGAAGCACGTACCGAGGGTACCGTCGTCAGCCTGACCGATGGCATCGTCAGAATACATGGCCTGAGCGATGTCATGCAGGGTGAAATGATCGAATTCCCCGGCAACACCTTCGGGATGGCACTTAACCTGGAGCGCGACTCGGTGGGTGCCGTGGTGCTGGGCAGTTACGAACACCTGGCAGAAGGTGATACGGTTCAGTGTACCGGACGAATTCTCGATGTACCGGTTGGTGAAGGGCTGTTGGGGCGGGTGGTCGATGCCCTGGGTCAACCCATTGACGGCCGGGGGCCGCTCAATACCACCCTGCGTTCCCCCATTGAAAAAATTGCGCCTGGCGTCATTGCCCGTCAGTCGGTCAGTCAGCCCCTGCAAACCGGACTCAAATCCATTGATTCCATGATCCCGGTTGGCCGCGGACAGCGTGAACTGATTATCGGTGACCGCCAGACCGGTAAAACCGCCATTGCCCTGGATACCATCATCAACCAGAAGGGAACCGGCGTAAAGTGCATCTACGTAGCCATTGGACAGAAGCAATCGTCCATTGCCAACGTGGTACGCAAACTGGAAGAACACGGTGCCATGGATCACACCATTATCGTAGCGGCTGCCGCTTCGGAGTCCGCCGCCCTGCAATTCATCGCGCCCTATTCCGGATGCGCCATGGGTGAATACTTCCGCGACCGGGGTGAGGACGCCCTCATCATATATGATGACCTGACCAAACAGGCCTGGGCCTATCGCCAGATTTCATTGTTGCTGCGTCGTCCGCCTGGACGCGAGGCTTATCCGGGCGACGTATTCTACCTGCATTCCCGTCTGCTGGAACGGGCATCCCGCATCAATGCCGACGAAGTAGCCAAGCTCACCAACGGTGAGGTAACCGGAAAAACCGGCTCCCTGACGGCTCTGCCCATCATCGAGACCCAGGCGGGTGACGTCTCTGCGTTCGTACCCACCAACGTGATTTCGATCACCGATGGCCAGATTTATCTGGAAACCAACCTGTTTAATGCCGGGGTCAGACCGGCCGTGAATGCCGGTCTCTCGGTTTCACGTGTAGGTGGTGCGGCACAAACCAAAATCATCAAGAAGTTGGGAGGCGGTATTCGTCTCGACCTGGCGCAGTTCCGTGAGTTGGCAGCCTTTGCCCAGTTCGCTTCTGATCTGGACGAAGCAACCCGCAAGCAGATTGAGCGTGGTCAGCGGGTAACCGAACTCATGAAACAGAGCCAGTACGCTCCCATGAGTGTTGCCCAGACGGCAGTGTCCCTGTTTGCCGCAAACGAAGGATTTGTTGATGATATTGCGGTCAACAAGGTTCGGGATTTTGAGGATGCCCTGCAGGCTTACATGAAATCCGAACAGGCTGCATTGATGGACAAAATCAATGCAACAGGCGACTACAACGATGAAATCCAGGCAGCCCTCAGGGAAGCACTGAAGACTTTCAAAGCAACTCACACCTGGTAAGGTATAGCGATGGCCGTCGGAAAAGAGATCCGTCTGAAGATCGCGAGTATCAAGAATACTCAGAAGATCACCCGCGCCATGGAGATGGTTGCTGCCAGCAAAATGCGTAAAACGCAGGATAGAATGCTGGCAAGCCGTCCCTATTCACGCAAAATTGCCCAGATCATCAAGCACCTGGCTACTGCCAACCCGGAATACAAGCATGTCTACATGCAGCGACGGGAGGTCAAGCGGGTTGGTGTGATACTGGTGTCGTCGGACAGGGGCTTGTGCGGCGGTCTGAATTCGAACCTGTTCAGAATGGTGATCCGGCAACTGCGTGACTGGGAACGACAGGGCAGGGAGGTGATGTTCTGCATCGTGGGACAAAAGGGCAATTCGTTTTTCAACTCCATCGGTGCCCCGGTCTCTGCCAGTGCAGTGCGACTGGGCGACAGACCGCATCTGGAGGACATCATCGGTTTGATCAAGGTCATGCTCACGGAGTACGAGGCCGGGAAAATCGACGAACTGTATGTCATGCACAATGAGTTCGTAAATACCATGACCCAACGTCCCACCGCCTTGCAACTGTTGCCGGTTAAGCCGGAAGACATGGAGTCCGGCAATCATGGTTTGTGGGATTACATCTACGAACCGGACGCCCGCGAGGTTCTTGATCAGTTGCTGGTGCGTTATGTCGAATCCCTGGTATTTCAGGGACTGGTCGAGAACAATGCCTGCGAGCAGGCCGCCCGCATGGTGGCCATGAAAAGTGCCTCTGATAATGCCGGGAAACTCATCAAGGAATTACAACTGGTCTACAACAAGGCCCGACAGGCAGCGATTACCCAGGAAATTGCAGAAATCGTAGGCGGCGCGGCAGCCGTGTGACCGAGTCGACATACCCTATAAAACATACAGAACAAGTATTCTTGCGAGGATAAATAATGAGTTCAGGCAAAATCGTACAGATTATCGGCGCCGTGGTGGATGTCGAGTTTCCGCGTGAATCCCTGCCCAAAGTGTATGAGGCTCTTCGGGTTGAGGGGCAGTCTCTGGTGCTGGAAGTGCAACAACAGTTGGGCGACGGTGTCGTCAGAACCATTGCCATGGGAACCACCGATGGTGTCATGCGGGGTGTTGCCGTGACAGGCACCGGTGCCCCCATTTCCGTACCGGTAGGACGTGAGACCCTGGGGCGCATCATGAACGTACTGGGTGACCCCATTGACGAAAAGGGGCCGGTGGGTGAGCAGGTGCGCTGGGCCATTCACAGAAAGGCTCCCAGCTTTCAGGATCAGGCGGCCACCAATGAATTGCTGGAGACCGGCATCAAGGTGATTGACCTGATCTGTCCCTTCGCCAAAGGCGGTAAAGTTGGCCTGTTTGGTGGTGCTGGCGTGGGCAAGACCGTCAACATGATGGAACTTATCCGCAACATCGCCATTGAACACAGTGGTTACTCGGTGTTTGCCGGTGTGGGTGAGAGAACCCGTGAAGGCAACGACTTCTATCACGAAATGAGTGACAGTAACGTACTCGACAAGGTATCACTGGTGTACGGTCAGATGAACGAGCCGCCAGGCAACCGTCTGCGAGTTGCCTTGACCGGCCTGACCATGGCGGAGTACTTCCGTGATGAAGGCAGGGACGTACTGCTGTTTATCGACAATATTTATCGTTATACCCTGGCAGGTACCGAAGTGTCGGCCCTGCTCGGGCGTATGCCGTCCGCCGTGGGTTATCAGCCCAACCTGGCGGAAGAAATGGGTGCCTTGCAGGAACGCATCACTTCAACCAAAACCGGTTCCATTACCTCCATCCAGGCGGTCTACGTTCCTGCAGACGACCTGACCGACCCTTCCCCGGCCACAACCTTTGCCCACCTGGATGCAACGGTGGTACTGTCGCGGCAGATTGCTGAACTGGGTATCTACCCGGCAGTGGATCCGCTGGATTCGACCAGTCGCCAGCTTGATCCCCTGGTCGTAGGGCAGGAACACTACCAGACCGCCCGCAGGGTGCAGAGTACCTTGCAGCGCTACAAGGAATTACGTGACATCATCGCCATTCTGGGCATGGATGAATTGTCGGAAGAAGACAAACTGACGGTTTCCCGCGCCCGCAAAATCCAGCGATTCCTGTCGCAGCCCTTCTTTGTGGCAGAAGTGTTCACCGGTTCACCGGGTAAATACGTCTCCCTGAAGGATACCATTGCAGGATTCAAGGGCATCGTCGAGGGTGAATTTGACGATCTGCCCGAACAGGCTTTTTACATGGTTGGCAATATCGAAGAGGCCATGGAAAAAGCCAAACGCCTGGCCGCCTGACACATTCCGGAGTACCTGACCGATGGTAATGACCATACATGTCGATATAGTCAGCGCAGAAGCTGCCATTTACTCTGGCCAGGCCGAGTTGGTGGTTGCTCCGGCTGAGATGGGTGAAGTGGGCATTGCGGCCCGACATGCACCATTCCTGACCCGGTTAAAGCCTGGTGAGGTACGTGTCAGAGTCAGTGCCAGTGACGTTCAACCTTTTTATATTTCCGGGGGGATGCTGGAGGTGCAACCGCATACCGTAACGGTACTGGCCGATGTCGCCATGCCTGCCCGCGATATCAACGAAGCCCGGGCACTGGAAAGCAAACAGAAAGCGGAAGAAATGCTGGCAGACAAAACGGGGCGGGTGGACTACGCCAAGGCCCAGGCCATGCTGGCGGAATCCATAACCCGGTTGCGTGTTCTGGAAAAATACAGGAAAGGAAAAGCCTGATTTCCATTTTTCGGTATTACAAGAACCCGGTGATGGCGGATGGCATGGTTCCGTTTCTCACCGGGTTTTTTTTTGATAATTGCCTCTTCATCAGCCTAACCCATGAATCTGGATATCATCATACTGGCGGCAGGCCAGGGTAAACGAATGTACTCCGCCAAACCCAAGATACTCCACAGCGTAGGCTCCTGGTGTTTGCTGGAACACGTACACAAAACGGCGATGCAACTCAATCCGGACAGGATATGGATCGTACACGGGCATGGCAGCCGTCAGGTACTGGATGCAATGCACCATCTTGATGCCACCTGGATTGAGCAACTTGAGCAGCGCGGTACCGGCCATGCTGTCGCCCAGGTTTCGGCCCGGCTTGGGGATGATGGCACGGTACTGGTGTTATATGGCGATGTTCCCCTGATTACTGCCGATACCCTGAATCGGTTGTTGGCGCACGGTGATCCGGATAGACGCCTGAATCTGCTAACCGTCGGTCTGGATGAACCCGCAGGTTACGGACGCATTCTGCGGAATGCCACCGGCGCAGTCACCCATATCGTGGAAGAAAAGGACGCCAATGCCGAACAAAAGCAGATTCGTGAAGTAAACACCGGCATACTGTGTACCTCGGGTGCCTTGCTGAAACGCTGGGTGGGACAACTCCGCAATGAAAACAGCCAGCAGGAGTATTACCTGACCGATATCGTAAGCATGGCCGTGCAGGATGGTGTGCCCCTTCATACCGCCCGACCGGATGACGTCGTGGAGGTTATGGGGGTCAATACCCGCACACAGTTGGCTACACTGGAACGTGCCTGGCAGCGTCGGCAGGCGCAGTGGCTCATGGAGCGGGGCGTAACCCTGCGTGATCCTGAGCGAATTGACATTCGGGGTGAAATCACTGATCTGGGCCAGGACGTGGAAATCGACATCAATGTCATCCTGGAAGGCAAAATCCGGCTGGGCAACGGTGTCAGAATTGGCCCGCACGTAGTGCTGCGGAATGCCAGTATTGGCGATCAGACCGAGATACTGGCATATTCCCTGATTGAAGACGCCGCGATCGGTTCCGCCTGCCGCATCGGGCCGTTTGCCCGTGTACGGCCGGAGACAGTCCTGGCCGATCAGGTACACATTGGCAATTTCGTGGAAATCAAAAAAACCAGCATTGGGAATGGCTCCAAGGTCAATCACCTGAGTTATATCGGTGACGCCTGTATTGGCCAGCAGGTCAATGTCGGGGCCGGAACCATTACCTGCAATTATGATGGCGTCAACAAGCATCAAACCTTGATTGAAGACGGTGCGTTCATTGGTTCAGATACCCAGTTGGTGGCACCGGTCAAGGTTGGCAAAAACGCAACCATCGGGGCAGGCTCCACCATCACCCGGGATGCACCGGCTGATGCGCTAACCCTGAGTCGTGTCGGCCAGAAAACCGTTGATGGCTGGACACGTCCCCTCAAGAAAACACAGACATAACACAGGTTAAAGGTATGTGCGGAATCGTCGGCATGGTGGCACACAGGGAGGTGCGGGACGTATTGCTGGAGGGGCTGCGACGACTGGAATACCGGGGCTACGACTCAGCCGGTATGGCCCTGGCAGATCGTGGCGGAAATCTGACGGCCTTGCGCCGAACCGGCAAAATCAGGGAACTGGAACAGGCACTGCTCGAAACTCCACTCCAGGGGCGGGTCGGCATCGCCCACACCCGCTGGGCAACTCACGGCATTCCTTCCGAGCGCAATGCTCACCCGCACACCAGTCATAATCAGGTGGCGGTGGTACACAATGGCATCATCGAAAATCATGAGACTTTGCGCCAGCTTTTACAGGACAGGGGCTATGTATTCGGTTCGGAAACCGACACCGAGTGCATCGTCCATCTCGTACACTGGTATCTGCAGCAGGGAATGGGGTTATTGGCCGCTGTACGGGCAGCCTGTGCCGAGTTGCGGGGCGCGTATGCCATTTGTGTCATCAGTCAGTCCGAACCCGGCCGCATTGTAGCAGCCCGATTGGGAAGCCCCCTGGTGGTGGGACTGGGAGACAGTGAGAACTTCATTGCGTCGGATGTGTATGCCCTGGTTGGTGAAACCCGGCGGTTCATTTATCTGGAAGAACACGACATCGTGGAATTGACGGCAGAAACCGTTCAGATCCGGGACGCAGACCACCGCCCGGTGGAGCGACCGGTACACGAAACCGGTCTGACCGCCGATGCAGTAGAGCGGGGGGGTTACCGCCACTACATGCAGAAGGAAATCCATGAACAACCCCGGGCGATAGCCCGAACCCTGGATGAGCGGGTCAGGGATGGCCGTTTGCTGGACAGCGCACTGGATCAGGCCTTGTGGGC
>CAIVXW010000450.1 GCA_903910005.1 uncultured Methylococcaceae bacterium | reverse complement strand
GCACCATTCCGTATCTGGACATAAAATTTGCCACTGGCTCCGGTTGCGATATTCAGATGATGGCCGGTCTTTTGGGCGAACAGGTCAGCCACCGGCTTGATGGGGCCTGCAAAACTGGACGCCACCGCAATTTGCACTGAATCGGCCCATAGTGGGTCGACGCTTATCGACAACAGCAGTAGCAGCAAACGATAAATAAGCATGGGCATGTCCCGTATCGGCTTTAGCGGACGTCGCTCGGGTTATCCAAACAGCCAGTCCGCTTCCTGAATGTTTGTCATGCAGGTTTGCAGGGATATCCCCCTTGATGCTTCAAACCACTTGAGGCTGGATCCGGCGTAACTCAAACTGAAGCACCCCTGCATGAGGTACTCAATCCGGGCCAGGTTTACCAGAAAAGGGGACGGAGATTCGGGAAACGGTGATTGATAGAGTCCCTGCAGATAAAAATAATGTCGGTAGCAGCGAATCCTGAAATCGATCAAATGATTCGTCACAAGCTTTTCGGGAAGCGGAGTCAGATAGGCCGGTTTCAGCACGGTCTCAACCCAGTGATTCAGTTCGGTTTTGCTGGCGGCTTCAACCTGATATGGCAGGGATGGCTTGGGTACCCTGGATTTGCGGGGTGCCCAGACCCAAACCGTTTTTGTTTTTTTTGACTTTTTGGTCATGCAGGGATACCAACCCGGATTTGCCCGGATTCCCGTTGCCCGTGCGTGTCTTCCCAGCTTACCTGAATCAGGTCGCCGGGTTTGCCGTCTTTCAGGTAAAAGGCAAAATATGGATTGCGGGCAATGGCGGTGCCAAGGTCAGCCCGGATGACCGTGCGGCCATTGAGATCAACCCGGAGTTGGTGAATATAATGGGGAGGAACACGCTGGCCGCTGGTTTCATCCGTGCGCCGACCGGATTCCATCGGATGTTCGATCAACACCTTAAGCTCCAGGCCATCCAGGGCAGGCCGGGTGCGGAGTTTCATGAGCCGGTAAATCCGGCCTGTTCGAGTTGTCGGGCAGTCAGCAAAAATACCCCGTCGCCCCCGCGTTCAAATTCCAGCCACAGAAAGGGAAGGTGCGGATAGGCAGATTCAAGCATTTCCGCACTGCTGCCTACCTCCACCACCAGAACACCGTCGGCTTTAAGCCATTGACAGGCACCGGCAAGAATCCGGCGGACGCAATCCAGCCCGTCCTCACCTGATTCAAGACCCAGGCGAGGTTCGTTGAGATATTCCTCCGGCAACCGTTCCCATTCTGCCCGGTTGACATAGGGCGGATTGCTGACGATAAGATCGTAGCGTACACCCGGTTCGAGTCCATCGTACAAATCGGATTGTCTCAGTCGGACGCCATCAGCCAGGTGATGCTGTTCGCGGTTGAGGGCGGCTACGGCGAGTGCGTCACCGGAAATATCCACCGCATCAATCCGGGCGGTCGGGAAGGCATGGGCGCAGGCAATGGCGATACAACCGCTGCCGGTACACAGGTCAAGAATGGCGGTGGTGCTGTCATCCAGCCAGGGGGAAAAACCACGTTCTATCAGTTCGGCAATGGGCGAACGGGGAACCAGTACCCGTTCATCCACATAAAAACGCAGTCCGGCAAACCAGGCTTCGTGCGTCAGGTAAGCCAGCGGTTTGCGTTCGGCGATACGGCGATCAATCAGATCCAGGACGGCGGTACGTTCCTCCAGAGTCAGGGTGGCGGCAAAGTAGCCGCCCGGCAGGTTGGCCGGGCTGTGAGTGGCGAATAGAACCAGCGCAGCGGCTTCATCCAGGGCAGTAGCGGTGCCGTGGCCAAAATGAAGCCGGGCCTCGGTAAAGCGGCTGGCTGCGTAGCGAATGTAATCCAGCAGGGTCGTAAGCGTCTGGACAAGCGGTGACGTCATGGATATAGCCCGGGTTGGGTCAAGCCGGTCGTTTCAGCAAAGCCAAAGCGAATGTTCATGGCCTGAATGGCCTGGCCGGAGGCACCTTTGGTGAGATTGTCGATGACCGAGAGGATCACGATCTGGCGACCCTCCGGTAACGGCCGGTGTATTGCGAGCTGACAACGGTTGCTGCCACGCACATTGCGGGTATCCGGATGGGAGCCTTCCGGCAGAACGTCGACAAAGGGTTCAGCCCGATAGCGATCTTCGTAGAGGGATTGCAGGGCGACGTCAGTTTCGCTCAGTTCTGCATAGACGGTGGCGTGAATGCCGCGAATCATGGGAACCAGATGCGGAACAAAGGTGAGACCCACCGGTTGACCGGCCATTTGCTCCAGTTGTTGGGTGATCTCCGGCCAGTGCCGGTGCCCGGTGACGCCGTAGGCCTTGAAGCCTTCACCGGTTTCGCTCATCAGCAAGCCGGTTTCGGCTTTGCGTCCGGCTCCGCTGACACCGGATTTGACATCAGCGATAAGGCGATCAGGGGCAATCAACCCGGCTTCAAGCAGGGGCAACAGGGCCAGTTGCACTGCCGTAGGATAACAACCGGGACAGGCCAGCAGGCGGGCCGGGCGAATGGCCTCGCGATTAAATTCAGGTAACGCATAAACCGCCTCCGCCAACAGGTGTGGGGCGGTGTGGGGATGGCCATACCACTGTGCCCACATCACAGGATCACGCAGACGAAAGTCGGCTGACAAATCAATCACGCAGGTACCCTGCTCCAGCAAAGCCTCTGCCTGGGTCATGGCAACGCCGTGCGGCGTCGCAAAGAATACGACGTCCAGTCCACCCAGAACGGACAGGTCAGGCTCTGCCCAGTCAAGGTCAATGTGCCCACGCAGGTTGGGATAGGTATCGGTCACCCGCCTGCCGGCATCTGCCCGCGAGGTGGCTACCCTAACTTCGACCTCTGGATGAGCGGTCAGCAGTCTCAGCAGTTCGACCCCGGTGTACCCGGAGCCACCCACAATACCGGCACGTACAGGCATCAGCCAGGCTCCCTGTTAGCGGGTCGCACAAAAGATGCCGTAGCATCCCATGGCATCGTTGAAGACAGGGTATTGATTGAGGGCCGTGTGGAAATTTCCGGTTTGGGCTGCGGTACGCAGACCCAGCCAGCCCATGACCGTTTGCATGGGGCGGGTCAGACGGGCCGTTTGATACAACCGTCGGGATGAAGGCAGAATATGGGGTGTGATGTCACGGAAACGGATGGCGGTCAACCCGGCCTCAGCCAGCCAGGTTTGAAATTCCTCCGGCAAGGCCAGGTTGGGAATCTGCCAGCCATCCAGGCAGGTGCGAATGACCTTCCATTCAGCTTCGCTGTATTCACGTTTGAGGGCATAACCATCGGAGCAGACCAGACGGCCACCCGGCTTGAGCAAACGACAGGCCTCACGGATAACGTCACGCTTGTCGAGCGCGTGGCAAATGCTCTCTATCGCCCAGACTACGTCGAAGGATTCTGATTCAAACGGGGTGGCGCAGAAATCAGCGGTCTGAAAATCCACCCGATCCGATACACCGCGCTGGGCGGCATTGTGACGGGCCTGACTGACCTGAAGATCGCTTAGAGTAATGCCGGTCACCCGGACTCCCCGATTTTCAGCCAGCCAGATGGAACTGCCGCCAATGCCACAACCTGCATCCAGCACCCGTTCGCCGGGCGCAATGGCCGCCGTATCGGCCAGTACCCGGTTCATGTTGATGAGAGCCTGGCTGTGACTGCGGGTCGCCTCATCCCAATAACCGTAATGAATGGCCAGATTGCGACTGTCGAGCCAGGAGGTACGATAATCCCAGTAGCATTCGTTATAGTAACGGACGATGTCGTCCCGCAGCGTGGCCGTGTCGCTGCTACGATAATCCTGGCCGGGGTTCAATAAGGTCATGGTCTGGGATGTTCTTGCCGTAGTTTTGAAAATGAGGCCTGAGGGTTAGTCATCACCATGATCGTCGTGATCGTCGTGATCGTCGTGATCGTCATGATCGTCATGATCGTCATGATCGTCATGATGATCGCTGTCAACGGGTGTGTAGGTATCGTAAACAGGGCCGGTACCGGGATGACACGAGTGATCCATCGGTTTAACAGTCCGGATGCTTGAGTACACACCATTGACTTCGGCCTGTATCCCGCACGGAACGGTCGCAAGCGGTGCCAGAGTCAATTTCCACTGGCCTTTGCGCTTCACCGGAACCTGCCCAAGACGATTGCCAAGACTGTCATTGATGTTTACCAACAGTCCGGGAACTGTCGCCACCCCGGATTTGAACTGGATCCGCCCGGCCAGATTCAATTGGCCTTTGCGGTAATTGGCCTGTTCGACCACAACTTTTTTGATGCTGGCCTCGGCGGAGGCTTCCCTGACGACGAATTCCACAGCCTGACTGGCCTGCATGATTGGGGATGTATCCACCTCACGGGCTACAAACACCACACTGAATGACTGCCCGGCCTGATTTTGGGTGGGATGCCAGGTGAATGTGCCTTTCCATTTTCCCTCCTGTAATCCGACAAACTTGAACCGGGCTCCATCAGGCACATGACTGGCGGACAAAATCAACCGATCATCCTGTGCATCCAGGGCTTCAATATCAAGTCGTACCGTCTCGGATACAGTAACCGTTTGAGGTGTTGTAGCGGGGACAAGCAGGGGAGGGGTATTGGATGAACCTGATTCAGTCACCTGAATGGTGACGGTTTGCTCGACAGTCCTGGCCTGACTGACATCATCGGGCTGATCGGTTGCGGCAATCACCACAGAATGGGAACCGATGGCACCGATGGAAGGAGTCCAGGAAAAAAGGCCGGTCATCGAATCAAATGTGGCCTGATCCGGCAGTTTTGAGGCCGACAGCACAACCGGATTTGCGTCAGGATCTGTGGCCGAAATTTTCATGACAAGGGTCTCCCCGACCGCCACGGAGTAAAGCGTGGAGGGTTCGATCAGCAACTCGGGGGCATTGTTAAGATTTTTCGCTGGACAAAACACGTCCAGATTTTTTGTGAGGTAGGCCGTCTTGTGGAATGTGGGACTTTCGTAGCTACCCACGCCGTGGCAGGTCGTACACTCGTCTCCAGTAAAGGCGGGAACCGGTCGCTTGTCTGCAAGACACCACTGCCTGACGTCGTCTGCATACCAGGGATGAGCCAGGACGACAGGACTGGCCATCGTCAATCCCGTAAGCAAAAGAGCGCAGGAGACGGAAAGTTTATGTCGTTTGCTAAAAAAATGCGGTATCAGGTCAGTCATGTTTCCCCTCCAAAAAGTCGTTCAAGCCGGTAGTAAATGTTAAATGTCGGGGGGCAGTCTACCAGACTTGTACATGATAAATCAAAAATTACCGTTGACTTTACCTCAATTCCGCGCCGAAATCCTGTTTAAGCCGCTCAAGAACCCCGGCGACCGCCGCTTCAACCCGGGCCTCGGTCAAGGTCTCCCGCTCATCCTGGAACAGGCAGGCCAGGGCCATACTTTTATGCCCGGCGGTGACACCGGTTCCCTGATACACATCAAACAGGCTGATCTGGCGCAGGAT
>CAIVXW010000449.1 GCA_903910005.1 uncultured Methylococcaceae bacterium | reverse complement strand
TTCAGAAGTCGACACGGGTTGAGTCAGGCCCAACTGGCCGCCGCCTTGAAAATAGCACAAGGTGCGGTCGGCAACTATGAGGCCGGACTGCGGCAACCCAGCATTGATATCGCCTGGCGGTTCAAACGCTATGCCGAGTCAAAGGGGGAAACCATACACCTGGAAGAACTGTACCCCGAACCGGTCAGAACCCTCTGACGGTTCAGGGCGAGGACGCCGTAACGTTGCCACTGATGGCCAGTGCGGCCACCCGGTTTTCAATCAACCGCTCCAGGGCCGAGTATTCCGGACTCGCAAAGTCCGGCATCGCGAGATGTTCCGGCAAATCACGGGTATCGGCCATGAAGCGGGCCTCGTCAGGACTCTGACTCAACAATCCCTGAATGATGCGGGCGGTGGTTTCGGTTGCGGTGGCAACCTTCGCAAACACAAGACCCGAGCGATCAGCCGCCAGATCAACGAAACTGAAACCACTGCTGCCATGGGTGTCATTCAACTCCTTCGCCAGTCCCAGAATGTGGCTGAACTCGCCATTGCCTGCCAGTGCCAGTGCCGCTGCGGCCAGGAAATGCCGGGCGGTATCAACCCGCCCCCTGAGCAGCACCTGCAGACGATCATTATCCCTGTTCCTGCCATTGACATGGGCATTCAGTGCCCGAATCACGGCGGCATTTTCAAGAGTAGCCGGGTGTCCCTGACGGGAACGATCCCGAGCCAGGCTGAACAAGGCCTGTACCAGGTGGCCGAGGCGCACAAAACGGGTGTGGTTACTTGCAGCCAGCGTTCGGTGCAACGCACGCTGGTAAATCAGGTAACGTTCCCGGCTGACCCAGTCTTCCACCCAGTTTTCAGCCAGATCAAGCCATTCATCCTTCCAGAGCAGCGACACATGCAGTGAGTCCTGCCGAATATGCAGGCCGGTCACCCGTTGCTCCCATAAACGCAGGTAATGGCCAAAGCCGGCCAGTCTGGCCAGGGGTTCCAGCACGGTTCTGATCCAGCCAGTGGCAAGGCGGAGACGTCCCAGTCGCAGACAGAGCAGTCGGGGCGACTCAGGGGTGTCCTCCAGGTTGACGGCAGCATTCAGGAATAGAGGCACACCGGCCATCAGTCGAACCGACAATTGACAGGTCAATCGGGGCGCATCGGTACCACATTGAATCCGCCCTTCGGTCTGGCGGCGAGCCAGCAACCAGACGGCAACCGTTTCAATGTCCCGGGTTGACAGCACCAGTTGCCTCATGGCGGGGTCATGTTCGTCAGGGCGAACGATCTGCTGCAGCAATCGGTTGGGCGTCCCCCGGAATTCAGGGCTGGCTCCGGGAGAATCGTCCAGTTCAGGCCGGGTATCCAGAATCAGCAGGCACAGGATGATCAACAGCATGATCAGCATACCGGCGCACAGACCGACAAGCTGTAAGGCTCGCCCCTGGCAGACAGGTACCGCCATTCTCATGCCAGACAGGCCTGGAAAATCGTAGCCATTTCAGCATCCGTGAGTACGACCGGATGGGTCTTCATCAGTGACTCCATGAGAAACCCTGTCCTTCAACGTCAGTTCGGGTTAAGGGCAAGGTGAATGGTAAGTGGCGAATAGCCAGTGGTATCCCGGGAGTACTGCCATTCTGAGGGTTCGGTGGGGTTAGTGGCGAGTCAGTGCCGCATACCAACCAGTAATCCATGCTCCCATTCGCCATTGACATCTGCCCCCGCGCCTTATCCCGAATTCACGTTACCCTTCGGGGCAGGGAGGGATAACGACCGCAAAACGACAGCCACGGTAATGAGTGCAGGCTTTCCACCTGTCGGGTTGTTCAATGGCGGGAACCACCACACACGCCAGCGACGCCCCCTGGTAAGCGCGGTTCCGCCCAGACCTTTGCAAAAGGTTAGGGTGTCATGCCGGATTCGTCAATTGCCCGTTGCCCGTCGCCGCCTCACCGCAGCGTAAATCACCACGGCCAGAAAGCTCAAGCCCAACATGGCCAGCACGGCCTGATGGGCATACCGCATCAGTAAATCACGGTTTTCACCCATGACATAGCCGATGCCGGTCAGGACTGACACCCACAGGCAGGCACCGGTCAGGGTGTAGAGACTGAAGGCCAGATGATTCATCCGGGCCAGTCCGGCAGGCAGCGAAATGAGGTGGCGAACCACCGGCAACAGCCGACCAACGAAGGTCGAAATCCCGCCGTGGGTCAGAAAATGGGACTCGACCTGCATGAAGCGTTTACGGCTGATCCCCAGATAGTGACCATAACGCAGCAGGAACGGACGCCCCAGGTACAGGGCAGCAAAATAATTGGCGTAGGCACCGGCCAGACTGCCCAGGGTTCCGCTGAGTATGACCAGTGCCAGATCCATCCGGCCTTGCTGAACCAGATAACCGGCTGGCGGCATGACCAGCTCACTGGGTACGGGAAAGACCGAGCTTTCCAGGGCCATCAGTAAAAAAATGCCGGTATAGCCCCAGTCGGACAGGGTGCCTACCAGCCATTGCAGGGCGGTGGAGAATGTGGATTCCATGATGGTTGAATTTAACGTCTGGCGAAACTTGCTCCGCCGCATGCGGTAGGCGGTAGGCACTCGCCCGCTCCTACCGGCGGCCAGGATGGCCGCGCTCCCAGGCAGCACTCCCAGGCAGCACTCCCAGGCCGCGCTACTCTTGATCAGGCAAACCCGGTATCAGGGGGACGAAGGTCACCGGAGCAATGGATTCAACCTGGAACCCCGTCTCGGTGTGGTGGATCCGCTGCAACACCTGTGATCGCCCCTCCCCTACCGGGATCACCATAACCCCACCCGGGGCCAGTTGGGCCAATAGCGGCTCGGGAATCTCAACCGGGGCTGCGGTCACCAGAATCGCCGGATAGGGGGCATAGCCTTTCCAGCCCCAGCAGCCATCACTGTGCTTCATGCGTACATTGCGGATTTGAAGCATGTCCAGACGATCCCGTGCCCGCTGCTGCAGGGGCAGGATCCGTTCTACCGTATAAACCCGTTTGACCAGCCGGGCCAGAATGGCGGTTTGATAACCCGAACCGGTGCCGACCTCCAGCACTTTATCGGGCAGACCTGCTTCCAGCAGCAGTTGAGTCATCAGGGCCACAATGTAGGGCTGGGAAATGGTCTGGTTGAATCCAATGGGGAGGGCGGTATCGTCGTACGCCCGGCTGGCCAGAGCCTCCTCGACAAAGATGTGCCGGGGGGTATCCAGCAGGGCCGCCAGGGTTGCGGCATGGGTTACGCCCAGTTCCCGGATGCGGTTAACCATACGCTCCCGGGTTCTGGGCGAGGTCATGCCAATGCCCTGTAACCTCAGATCCATCACTGACCAACCCCGGGCAGCCAGTCCGCCAGGGATTCCAGGCTGTCGTAACGGGTCAGGTCGATCCGTAACGGCGTTACCGAGACCCGGTGGTGACGTATGGCGTGGAAGTCGGTTCCGCTGCCTGCATCCTGCTCCGGGCCGGCTGCCCCCACCCAGTAAATCTCCCGGCCCCTGGGATCGGTGGTGCGAATGGCGGGTTCGGCCCGGTGACGCTGACCCAGCCGGGTCGCCTCAAACCCCTGAATGGTCTCAAAGGGGATGTCCGGTACATTGACGTTGAGGATGGTATCGGTCGGCAGGGGATTGCGGAGAATCTCCTCCAGCAGCAGGACGGCCACTTGCCCGGCAGTGTCAAAGTGAACCGGATGGTGCGACGCCAGCGAAATGGCGATGGCCGGTAATCCGAGAAAGCGTCCCTCGGTAGCCGCCGCCACCGTGCCCGAATAAATCACGTCATCACCCAGATTGGCTCCGTGATTGATGCCCGCAAACACCATGTCAGGTTCCCGCTCCAGCATGCCGGTAATGGCCAGGTGGACGCAATCCGTCGGGGTGCCGTCCACCTTGATGAAGCCGTTATCCATATGATGGATGCTGAGGGGACGATCCAGTGTCAGCGAATTGCTGGCTCCGCTACGGTTGCGTTCAGGCGCAACCACGGTGAGATCGGCCAGGGGACGCAAGGCATCCGCCAGTGCCAAAAGGCCTCTGGCGGAATAACCATCGTCATTGCTCAGTAATATGTGCATAATTTCACCTCTGTGTCTGGACGCCATTTTACACAAGAATCGGGATGCCTTATCTTACAAAAACTTACGAGTGGAGAGTCATCCGTCAACCACCCTGCCCCAACGGGCGGAGCTGGTTGAAAAACCGGCCTGGTTGACTCGCCCGAATCCGCCTGACCCGGCAGGTCGAAACGGGCAGCGTGTGCAACGGGCAGAGCCTGACGGCCCGACAGGTGGGAAGCCTGTACCCCATTGCGGTGGCTGTTGTCGCAGCCACTATCCCTCCCGCCCTGAAAGGCGGGGTTTTTCGCGGAGCAACTGATGAACCCTGTGACGTTTGAGCCATTTGATCGCTTGAGCCAGATTCTGAAAACCCATCCCCGGATGCAGGCCTTTCATGCCCTGCCTGAACTGACCCGTCAGTTGATCGTGGTCGGTGCCCCCATCCTGACGCTGACCCTGCTATTGGGCATGGTGTATTACTTCGTCAATCCCACGGTGGCCATGGGCAGCCTGGCCAGCATCCTGGCGGGGTTGGCCACCGGCCTCGGCGCACTGCCGGCCCTGCTGTACCGTGAGGTATCCCGTAAAACCCTGAATACCCTGCTGGGAGGAGCCGCCGGGGTCATGCTGGCAGCCACGGCCTTTTCCCTGATCGTTCCCGGTATTCAGTACGGCAATCAGCTCTGGCCCAAACTGGGGGTCTATATCGTAGCCATCGGCATCATGACCGGTGCCGTGTTTCTGGTGATGGTAGACCGCTGGCTACCCTACGAACGCTATCTGGAAAACGGCGAAAGCTTCAGTTCGCTCAAAAAGGTGTGGTTGTTCATTGCCGCCATCGTCCTGCACAATTTCCCTGAAGGCATGGCGGTCGGGGTCAGTTTTGGTTCCGGTGACTGGCACAATGGCACGGCTCTGGCCATTGCCATTGGCCTGCAGAACATTCCCGAGGGTCTGGCAGTGGCCATGCCGCTGGTGGCACTGGGTTATCCGCGCAAACAGGCGGTGCTGATTGGCCTGCTGTCAGGTCTGGTCGAACCCATCGGCGGATTTCTGGGCGTCGTCGCCGTAACCTGGTTCCTGCCCCTGCTGCCGGTCGGCATGGCGTTCGCCGCCGGTGCCATGCTGTTTGTCATCAGCGACGACATCATCCCCGAAACCCAGGCACACGGTAAGTCCCGCCTGGCCACCTTTGCCATCATGACCGGTTTCATCATCATGATGATACTGGACAACCTGCTGACCTGAGACGTCCGCTGGACACCGTCAGCACCTCCGCCCCAAAGGGCGGAGCCTGACGGCCCGGCAGGTGGAAAGCCTGCCTCCATTCCGGTGGCTGCTGTTGCAGCCGCCATCCCTCTCCGTCCTGAAGGGCGGGGTTTCCTGCGGAGTAATTGATGAACACCCCCTTACCCGACAACTCGCCGGACAGCCTGGATCCCCCGGACTGGGATGCCTTCGGGTCGCTCGCGCACCAGATGCTGAATGACATGCTGGATTATTGCCATACCCTGCCGGAACGGCCAGTCTGGCAACCGGCCCCCGAAAGCGTGCGTACCTGTTTTCGGGAAGGATTGCCACGCCACCCGACGGATCTGGCGGCGGTACACCATGACTTTCTGCAAAACATCCTGCCGTATGCCGTAGGCAATGGCCACCCCCGTTTCATGGGCTGGGTACACGGTGGCGGTACCCCGGTCGGCATGCTGGCAGAAATGCTGGCCGCCGGACTCAACGCCAATGTCGGGGGACGCAACCAGATTCCGGTCGCGGTGGAATGGCAGGTGGTGGCCTGGATGCGCGAACTGTTCGGCTTTCCCGATACCGCCAGCGGCCTGTTCGTGACCGGCACCTCTTCCGCCAATCATCAGGCTCTGCTGGTTGCCCGCACCGCTGCCCTGGGCGTCGAAGTACGCCGCCAGGGACTTGGCACCGCCGGCCAGCGGCTCACGGCCTACGCCTCGGCAGAATCGCACGTCAGTGTCGTCTCCGCCCTGGATTATGCCGGTATCGGCACCGACGCCCTGCGCACGATCCCGGTCAATGCCCGTTATGAACTGGATGTGGCCGCGCTGGCGGCAGCCATCAGCCGCGACCGGGCGGCGGGTTACACGCCCTTCTGGATTGTAGGCACCGCCGGCAGTGTCAACGTGGGAGCCGTGGATGATCTCAACGCCATTGCCGATCTGGCCGAACGGGAACAGGTCTGGTTTCATATTGATGGTGCCTACGGTGCCCTGGCCCTCATGGCCGCCGACCTGGCTCCGCGCCTCCGAGGCATCGAACGGGCCGATTCCATTGCCTGCGATTTTCATAAATGGGGACAGGTGCCCTACGACGCCGGATTCCTGATGATTCGTGACGGTGCCCTGCATCAGGCCACCTTCGCCGCCCCGGTAGCCTACCTGAACCGTCAGGCACGTGGCCTGGCCTCGGGCGGCGTCTGGCCCTGTGATCTCGGCATTGACCTGTCGCGGGGATTCCGCGCCCTCAAGGCCTGGTTTACCCTCAGGGTTTATGGCAGTGACCGACTCGGCGAGGTGATGTCCACCACCTGTCGCCTGGCGGCCTATCTGGGTGAACGCATCGAAGCGGAACCCCGACTGGAACTGTTGGCTCCGGTGATGCTCAATATCGTCTGTTTTCGCTACCGTGCCACCGACCCTGACCCGATCAACGCCGCCATCGTCATGGATTTACAGGAATCGGGCATCGCCGCCCCCTCCACCACACTGCTTCAGGGACGGCTGGCCATACGGGCAGCCCTCGTCAACCACCGTACTACCCAGGCTGATATGGATATCCTGCTGGCTGCAACCCTTGCCATTGGAACACGCCTCACATGCACCAACCCTTGATGGGCCTGGCCCGACTGACCCAACAGGTCTATCGGCAGATCAGCGACTCGCAATCCCTGGCTGCTCCACTCATGGCCCGTTTGCTGGCGGATAAAAACGATGCCGCTGCCTGGCTGGATCTTTCCATCCTGACCCGGCTGAATTTTCAGCCAAAACTGGCGGAAGAACTTCAGAAGGTCGCTCTGTCCATGCAAAATCACTATACCCTGGCGGCTGAACAACCGGAACAACTGAGACTGCTGGCCCTGATGGCCCCCGGTAACCTGATGGCCAACACTCCGCTGGAATTTTTGCTGGAACATTCCGCCATCACGTTGCACCTTTTTTATGTCAGAACGGTCGCCGACCTTGAAAAGGTACCTCCCCATGACCTGCTGTTCGTCGCAGTTGGCGAATCAGATCAAAACCGCCCGCTGCTGCAAAGCCTGGTGGAACCGCTGCGGCACTGGCCGCAACCGGTCATCAACCGGCCCGAATACATCCTGCAGACCGATCGGGAAACTGTTTCTGCCCTGTTGCGTGACATTCCGGCCCTGCTGATACCGCCCACCCGGCGTCTGCACCGTGACGATGTACTACCCACAATGAAACAAGGCAGATACCCCGTGATCATCCGGCCGGTCGACTCCCACGCCGGACGTGACCTGGAAAAAATCAACAGCCGAAACAAACTGACCACCTACCTGGCCCGGGCGAACAGTGACTGGTTTTATCTCTCACCCTTCGTCAATTATGCCGGGCGGGATCGATTCTTCCGCAAATACCGGATCGCTCTCGTGGGTGAACAGGGTTATCCAGGGCACATGGCCCTCTCCAGACACTGGATGGTGCATTACCTCAATGCCGGCATGTACGAATCCACCGCAAAACGGGCCGAAGAAGCCCGCTTCATGCAGCATTACGCCAGCGATTTTGCCAGGCGGCATCAGGCCGCCCTGACTGAAATCAGCCGACGCACCCGACTGGATTACCTGATTCTGGATTGTAGCGAACTGACGGACGGAACCCTGCTGATCTTTGAGATCGACACCAGCGCGGTTCTGCATGACATGGATCAGGGTCCGGATTTTGCCTACAAACAGCAACCCATGCAGGCCGTATTCGGGGCATTTCAGCAGTTTTTGCTGCGACGGGCAAAATCGGCGTGACCGGCTGGATACCGTCTCCCGGCCTGGAACACTGGCTGACCCGGGGCGGTGACAGCCGGATTGAGCTAAACCGGCAGGGCGTCAATGGCTACGGCTATCCCCCCCACCCACTGCAACACTGGCACGGCTTCGGTGCCTGTACTGCCTCCGCCATTTCACCCCTGGCCTACGAGGCCGCCCGCCACCTGCACGAGCGACTGCCTGATCCGCTGCCGCCTGAATCCGGCCTGGCCGAATGGCAACGCATCCGGGCCCGCTTCATGGCCTGGACTCATCTGGACGACCTGGCCGGTCTTCGCCTGGTGTTGGCCGCATCCGGCAGCGATGCCCACCGGCTGGCAGCGTGGCTGACCCGTAACCAAAGCCTGCAAACGTGGGTCAGTGTGATGGCCGATCCGGCTGAAACCGGCAGCCGGATACCGGCCATGCTGCAAAATCCGGGCGAAGCAGGACACGAACGGCTGCAAATCATCCCGGTACGCAATGCCGACTCCCACTGTCGCCCGTCGGCCCAGGTGGATGCCGACTTTGAGGAACAAATACACCGGCTTCAGCGGGAGGGACATGGCGTGAGACTGATTGGACTGGATGTCTCCAAAACCGGGCGGGTGATTCCGGAAGCGGCGACCGTGTTCAGAATACGGCAGCGATACGGGCCACTGGTACCTGTGATCATTGATGCCTCGCAGTTTCGCCTGTCGGCAGCAGAACTCAGACGCTATCTCGAAGCGGACTGCCTGGTCATTGTGACCGGCTCCAAATTTCTTGGCGGCCCGGCCTTTGCCGGGGCACTGCTGATCCCGGGTTCAGTGGCACGCGAACGGATGGCTGATCCCCTGCCGACCTCACTGGTCTCAAGCCGCAGCGAATGGCCGGACGACTGGACGGGAGCCGGAACCTTGCCCTCGGTCTGCAACCGGGGGCTGCTACTGCGCTGGGAAGCCGCCCTCGCCGAACTGGATCAATTCAGACAACTGCCGGAAGCCGGGGTCAAGGCCTTTATCCGCCACTTCACGGCGACGGTCAGTGACTACCTGACCTGCCAACCGCTGCTGCAACCACTGGACACAACCCCGCCTGACGCGACGCCATCCGGTATCCTGCCCTTCCTGCCCAAAAACCCCAGAACCGGCATGCCACTGGGTGAAGCGGACACCTGGCGGATTTTCCGGGCACTGCCCCGATCCGGTTTCAGCCTGGGACAACCGGTGGTATGCGGCCACACCCGGAACCAAAACCTGGCCGCCCTGCGCCTGGCTCTGAGTGCATCGCTGGTACGCACCGGCCTGACTCACCCCGACCAGGTAACTCAATGGGCACTGGAAGGACTGGAACAGGTAGTCAGGCTCATTAAAGACCTGAATCCTGCTGCACGCTGACACAATGCGTGCCGGACATACCAGCAACGTAACGACCACCATCTGCTGGACTGGGAAGTCAGTGCCAGCCTTGAAGCCGATTCGGGACGCCCCTCGCTCCACTAACTGGAACCAATCAGCCCGATGATGGACTCGGTCAATTCACGCTGTTGGGCTTCGTTTTTCAGGGGACGGTCCGTACAGTCCGTGATGTAGAAAATATCCTCGGCCCGGCTGCCAATGGTGGAAATACGGGCGTTGTACAATTTGATGTGACAGTGACCGAACGCCTGGCCTACCTTTGATAACAAGCCGGGACGGTCGGTGGCGTTGAGTTCCAGCACCGTGTAGCGGTTTTGCGGATCTTCATGGAAATAGATTTCGGTGCGTACGGCAAAATGCCGAACCTGGCGGGGTTCCCGCCGCAACACCTCAATCGGAGTCGGGGTGGGCTGCATCAGGCATTCCCTGAGCTTGACGCAAATCTGAATCTGGCGATAGTGATCGCGGATGGATTCGCCGGTGTGTTCCAGTACGTGATAACTGTTGAGCAAATCGTCATTGACCGTGGTAATGACCTTGGCGTCAAAAATGGTCAGCCCCAGTTGGTCGAGTACTGCCGTGGCCCGGGCGAACAGGAACTCCTGGTTTTTGGCATAGATGAATATTTCCGCGCTGCCACGCTGGCTCATGGGCCGGAGCAGCACCAGCGGGTAATCTTCCGGATTGCACGCGCCAAGGGCAATGGTGTGCCAGGCGATCTCTTCGGGCAGGTAACGGGAAAAATACTCTTCGTTAAGGGTTGACCACACTCGCCCGACGGTAGCTTCGGGCACACCCAGTCGGGTCAGCAAGGCCCGGCTCTGTTGCTGGATGGCTCCGATCTTTTCGGTCTGCTCCACCGGCCTGGCCAGTCCCCGCCGGAACATCCAGCGGGTAGATAGAAACAGTTCCTTGAGCAGCGCGTCCTTCCAGGAATTCCACAGATTGGGATTGGTGGCCCGAATGTCGGCTACGGTCAACAGATAAAGGTGACTGAGTGCCTCCTGGTCACCGACCCGGGTGGCGAAATCATGGATGACTTCCGGATCGCTGATATCCTTGCGCTGGGCCGTCATCGACATCAGCAGATGGTGTTCCACCAGCCATTTGACCCGTTCGGTATCATGAGGTGCCACGGCATGGTGCTGGCAAAACCGCTCGGCAATGTCAGCCCCCAGGGTGGAATGATCGCCGCCACTGCCTTTGGCAATGTCGTGCATGAGGGCGGCAATATAGAGCAGTTCCGGTTTCTGCAGGGATTCAAACAACTCGCTGCAAAGGGGATGGTCGGCTTCGTAGCCGGATTGGGAGAATCGCCAGAGGTTTCTCACCACGAACAGGGTGTGTTCATCCACGGTGTAAACATGAAACAGGTCATATTGCATGCGCCCCACCACCCGGCCAAATTCGGGCAGATAGGCCGCCAGTACGCCGTAGCGATTCATCTGCCGCAACTGGTTGACACCTCCCGGCAGGCGCAATATCTCCATGAACAGGCGGCACGCCTCCGGATTGTCGCGGAATGCTGCGTCAATCAGGTGCAAATGCTGCCGTATCAGACGGATGGTCGAGGCCCGAATGCCGATCAGGCTGGCATTTTGCTGTAACAGCAAAAATATCCGGAGCAGGGCCAGGGGGTTCTGGCTGAATACGTCCGGATGAACCGCCTCTATATAACGGTTGACCACCTGAAACTGGTCATCGACCGGAATCACGCTACAGGTCTCATCACCGACCAGCACCACTTCCTTGAATAATTGCAACAGCATTTCGTTAAGCCGCTCAAGCCCCATGACGGTGCGGAAGTAGTGCTGCATGAACAGTTCAACGGTTTCGTTGACATCGGCCCCCTGATAGCCAAACTGCCGGGCCAATTCCTGCTGGTATTCAAACAGCAGACGGTCCTCACTGCGTCCGGTGAGGACGTGCAGGGCAAAACGAATCCGTGACAGGAAATTGCGGGCTTCCATCAATTCGGCATATTCGGCGTCGGTCAGCCAGCCATGCAGCAGTACCTCAAGGAAATTGCCGGTATGGTAATGCCGTTTGATGATCCAGCCGATCAGTTGAATGTCCCGCAGCCCCCCAGGCCCTTCCTTGACGTTGGGTTCCAGATTGTAGGCTGTGTCGTGGTATTTGGCGTAACGGAGCTTCTGCTCAGCCATTTTGGCCTCGAAAAACCGGGCGGATGGCCAGATGTATTCCGGATCCATCCGGACATTCAGGGCGTGGTAGAGCGATGCAGAGCCGTAGATCAGATGGGATTCCAGCAGGTTGGTGATGACCGTCTGATCCTGCCTGGCATGTTCGACGCAATCATCCAGGGTACGTACACTTTGCGCCGGTTTGAGTCCGATATCCCACAGACAATTAAAGAAGCGTCCCAGCGCGAGCGAGAGCGGGGAATCCTCGCCCGGGATTGTTTCCAGCAGAACCAGAATATCAATGTCGGAGTGGGGATGCAGTTCCCCGCGTCCGTAGCCCCCCACCGCGACCAGGGCCAGGCGTGATGCGTCATTCCCCAGAAAATGCTGCCAGCAGCGGCAGAGCAGGGCATCCATGAAGCGGGCACGGGCCAGCAGCAATCCGGTAACATCATCGCCCTGCCCGAACCGGGCGATCAGCTCCAGACTGAATTGCTGGATGCTGTGCTTGAGCCCCCGAATCAGGGCCTGGGGATCGTCGTCCTTAGTCGGCATGTTTTTGTCCTGTTGTCTGGATTTCCCGGGTACGCAGGGTTAACACCTCGTGACCCGTATGCGTCACCAGGATCATGTGTTCCCATTGGGCAGAAAGGCTTTGATCCTTGGTCACGGCCGTCCAGCCGTCCGGCAGAAGCTTGACGTAACGCTTCCCCAGATTGATCATGGGTTCTATGGTGAAGATCATGCCCGGCTCCATGACGAGCCCGGTGCCCGGTTTGCCATAGTGTAAAACCTGGGGATCTTCATGGAACACCTTGCCTATGCCGTGACCGCAAAATTCCTGTACCACCGAATAACCGTGCGATTCGGCGTGACGCTGTATGGCGTGACCAATATCGCCAAGCCGCCCGCCGGGCCTGACCTGTGCAATTCCCAGGTACATCGCTTCCTGACAGACTTTCACCAGACGTTTGGCCCGCAGGTTCACTTCTCCGACCAGAAACATCTGACTGGTATCGCCGTGATAGCCATCCTTGATGACCGTGATGTCAATGTTGATGATGTCCCCGCTGCGCAGCTTTTTGGGACCGGGAATGCCATGACAGACCTGATGGTTGACTGACGTGCAGATTGATCTGGGGAACCCCTTGTAGTTGAGGGGGGCCGGAATCACCTTCTGCACGCCCACCATGTAGTCATGACAAATCTGATCCAGTTCCCCTGTCGTCACCCCCGGGATCACGAACGGCTCGATCATTTCCAGAACTTCGGCGGCCAGTCGCCCGGCTACACGCATTTTTGCTATTTCTTCAGACGTTTTCAGGGTAATGCTCATGGTGAGGATGACGGGTAACGCAGGGATACTATTTGCCAAACGGCATGGATTTGGGGCAATGCCGCAGACCGGATTGTTGAGAAAAACAATCCATGGTATAAAGCACGGCTCAATTTAGCAACCACACACATATATCGTCACGTCCGGCAGGGTGCCCTGTCCTGCTTTCATTACGGCAGCAGAACACGGGTTGTCTGGCGGGATATATGGAGGCTCAACCCTGCGTGCCGACCCTGTCGGCCGATCTCATTCTGGAGAAAACCCATGACGACAGTCACCATGCGCCAGATGCTGGAAGCCGGAGTTCACTTCGGGCACCAGACGCGCTACTGGAATCCCAAGATGGCCCCGTTCATTTTTGGAGCACGGAGCAACATCCACATCATCAACCTGGAGAAAACCCTGCCGCTGTTCAACGAGGCCATGAAATACCTCGAACAGACGGCTGCCAACCGGGGCAAAATCCTGTTTGTCGGCACCAAGCGCACCACCCGTAAAGTCATAGAAGAGCAGGCCCTGCGCTGCGCGATGCCTTACGTCAACCATCGCTGGCTCGGTGGCATGCTGACCAACTTCAAAACCATCAAGCAATCCATCAACCGCATGAAGGATCTTGAGGCCATGCGCGATGACGGTCGTTTGCACCGCTTCAGCAAAAAGGAAGCACTGGGCATGATGCGCGAACTGGACAAGCTCAGCCTGAGCCTGGGCGGTATCCGTGACATGGAAAAGTTGCCTGATGTCCTGTTTGTCATGGATGTCGGTTATGAAAAGAACGCCATCATGGAGGCCCGCAAGCTGGGCATCCCGGTCGTTGGCATTGTCGACAGCAACAACAGCCCCCAGGACATTGATTACATTATTCCGGGCAATGACGATTCCATCCGGGCCGTGCAACTTTATGCGGAAGCTGCGGCAGAATCCGTCCTGCAAGGCAAAAGCCACAGCATCAGTTTCAAAACGGTCGAGGATGATTTCGTCGAAATGGATGCCTCCGCAGAAGGCGGAGATCCTGATGAGGCCTACGAAGCCGGTGCTTATACCATGGAAGCAGGGTAAATCAGTTTCGGGCGGCTACCGGCTTGTGACCGCCCGGTTCAGACCGACAAGGGCAGTGGCCCATCGGCACCACGACGCCTCCGTCAGGGGGCGTTTTTGTGGTTTCCGAATTTAATTCCATATCCTAACGATCAGCTAACAACGAGTGAGGTTTCGTTTAATGAATATTTCAGCGGCAATGGTAAAGGAACTCCGTGAGCGTACCGGTTCCGGCATGATGGAATGCAAAAAGGCTCTGACCGAAGCCGGCGGAGACCTGGAGGCAGCCATTGAATTGATGCGCAAGGCCGGTCTGGCCAAAGCCGACAAGAAGTCCGGCAGAACCGCTGCGGAGGGTTGTCTGTGTGTGAAGGTGTCGGATGACTACAAGACAGGGGCAATCATCGAAATCAACAGCGAAACCGATTTTGTCGCCAAATCAGACGATTTCACCGGGTTTGCCGGTGCCATTGGGGCATGTGCCGTCAACGCCGGTGTCATGTCACTGGATGACCTGAATGCCTGCACCATGGCGGATGGAACTTCCGTGGACGAAACCCGGCGGGCTCTGGTTTTCAAACTGGGGGAAAACATCCACGTACGCCGGTTTGAACGGTTCGACACTACAGACGGACGGGTAGTGAGCTACCTTCACGGCAGCCGCATCGGCGTACTGGTAGAACTGAACGGCGGCGATCAGACGCTGGGCAAGGATGTTGCCATGCACATTGCTGCCAGCAAGCCAGTGTGCGTTGATGCCAGTGGCGTATCGGCAGACCTCATCGAAAAGGAGCGGGCCATTTTCATGGCTCAGGCAGAAACCAGCGGCAAACCGGCCAATATCATCGAGAAAATGGTTGAGGGTCGTATCCAGAAATTCCTGGGCGAAATCACCCTGACAGGTCAGCCTTTCGTCAAGGATCCCGACCAGACCGTCGGCAAATTGCTGGAATCACACGGAGCCAGCGTAGTTCGTTTCGTGCGGTTTGAAGTTGGAGAAGGTATCGAAAAGATTGAAAGTAATTTTGCCGAAGAGGTCATGGCCCAGGTTCGTGCGGCCTGATGACTCCCGCCTTCCGGTGACTCTTGTGTTGTAATCGCTATCCCTCCCCGCCCGTCAGGGCGGGGTTTCTCGCAGAGTAACTGATGAATCTACCCAAATACTCACGCATACTACTCAAACTCAGCGGTGAAGCCCTCATGGGTGACCAGGGCGGTGGCATCGACCGGACGGTAGTGCTGCGACTGGCAGAAGAAATCGTCGAGTTGCGCCGTCTGGGTATTGAAACCGGTCTGGTCATCGGCGGTGGCAACATCATACGCGGTTCCGAAGGTGCAGCGGAAGGGCTTGACCGGGTCAACGGTGACTACATGGGCATGCTGGCCACCGTGCTGAATGCCCTGGCGATGCAGGATGCCATCGAAAAACTGGGGCAACCGGTCAGAGTCATGTCGGCCCTCAGGATCAACCAGATCTGTGAGGATTTCATCCAGCGTCGGGCGGTTCGTCACCTCGAAAAGGGTCGGGTCGTTATTTTCGCCGCCGGTACCGGCAACCCCTTCTTTACCACCGACTCGGCAGCCAGCCTCAGGGCTATCGAGATCGGAGCGGAACTGCTCATCAAGGCAACCAAGGTGGATGGGGTCTATTCAGCGGATCCACTGAAATACCCTGATGCCCGTTTCTACGCCCGCCTCACCTACGATGAGGCACTTGATCAGCGTCTCAACGTAATGGACGCCACCGCGCTGGTACTGTGTCGGGATCATTCCATGCCATTGCGGGTTATGAACATATTCCAGTCAGGAGCCATCATCCGTCTTGCCATGGGCGAAGAAATAGGCTCCCTCATTGAAAGCGGTAAGTCCAAATGATCGAAGAAGTACAGAAAAAAGCCGTTGAGCGCATGAAGAAAACCATTGAAGCGTTCAAACACGAACTGGCCAAAATCAGAACCGGGCGGGCGCATCCCAGTCTGCTGGATCATATCAGCGTCTCCTATTACGGCAACGAGGTTCCCCTGAGCCAAACGGCCAACATCACCATAGAGGATGCCCGAACCCTGGCCGTTACCCCCTGGGAACGAAACATGGTGGGTGCGATTGAAAAAGCCATCATGACATCCGATCTGGGTCTGAATCCCAATACGGCTGGCACGGTCATCCGGGTTCCCATGCCACCCCTGACCGAACAGCGTCGGCGTGATCTTGTCAAGGTAGCCCGCCATGAAGCCGAGGATGCCCGGGTTGCCATCCGTAACATTCGCCGGGATGCCAATACCGACCTCAAAAACGCCCTCAAGGATAAACTCATCCCGGAAGATCAGGAACGCAAGGGGCAGGAACAGGTACAAAAACTGACCGATCAGTACGTCAAGGAAATCGACAGCCTGCTTGAGGCAAAGGAATCCGACATGCTGGCCATTTAGGCGGGTATCCCGAGAACAACAGGATACCTGGCCCGCGATACTGACGCACGTCTACAAACCTGAAGGAAACGGAAGGCGTACCGCCCGGCACATGATAAAGCAGGACACTGATATGCAGTTCCCCCAGTCCGGGGTACCCAACCACGTCGCCATCGTCATGGACGGCAACGGACGCTGGGCGAGCCAGCGGTTTCTGCCGCGGTCCGTTGGTCATCGGGCCGGAGTCAAGGCAGTGCGGAAGACAGTGGAAGAATGCCTGAACAGGGGTATCAGGGTACTCACCCTGTTTGCCTTCAGCAGTGAAAACTGGCGGCGGCCCACCCAGGAGGTAAACCTGTTGCTGGAACTCTTTTTGCTGACCCTGGATCAGGAAACCGAATCCCTCAATACAAGCGGCATCAGGTTACTGATCATCGGTGACCGATCCGCATTTTCGCAAGCCTTGCAGGACAAAATTGCGCTCGCGGAAGGTATGACCTGCCACAACAACCGCCTGACCCTGATCATTGCCATCAATTACGGCGGACGCTGGGACATCTGCCAGGCTGTGCGCCGGATTGCCCAAAAGGTCAGTCAATACGAGGTGCGGGCTGATGAAATTACCGAAGCGTCAATCGCTGCTCATCTCAGCCTGGCCGGTTACCCGGAGCCTGACCTGTTCATTCGCACGGGCGGCGAACAGAGAGTCAGCAACTTCCTGCTGTGGCAGATGGCCTACAGCGAATTCCATTTTACCCAGACCCTGTGGCCGGACTTCGACGAGCAAGCCTTCGGAGACGCCCTGGCGGACTACGCGAACCGGCAGCGTCGGTTCGGGCGTACCGGCGAACAACTTAAGACCCCAGATTCATAGACCTCACTGGACATTTCGGATACTCCATGCTTAAAAACCGCGTCGTAACCGCCCTTATTCTGGCTCCCTCCATCACTACCGCTGTTTATCTTCTGGATCCGATCGGCTTTGCCATACTCTGGGGAGGCACCCTGCTGGTGGCTTCCTGGGAGTGGGGTCATCTTGCCGGACTCGAATCCCCCCTGGCCCGACTCGGTTTCGTGGCGGCCTTGTTGACAGCCCAATTAACCGGCAGCCTCTGGGTGCCTTACACCCTTGACTGGCTGTACTGGCCGGTTGTGGCCTGGTGGTTTGTCTTTGCCATGGCCTTGCGGGTGGCCGCTGACCGATTACTCGCCATCCATTACCCGGTTGCGGTCAAACTGATTGCCGGATTCCTGGTACTGCTCACGTCCTGGGTACTTATGGTGTGGTTACGGATTCACTTCGGTTATCAGCAGGTCATTTACCTTTTGGTCATGATCTGGGTGGCCGACATCACGGCCTACTTCGTCGGCAAACGCTGGGGTCATACCAAACTGCTAAGCCAGGTCAGCCCGGGCAAAACGGTCGAAGGTGTTTACGGTGCCCTGGTGGCAACCGGCCTGCTGGCCATCGGAGTGGGTTTGTGGGCCGGACTGGCCCCCATACAGATTGCCGACTTCATCTTTCTGACCGTCATTACCGTAGGCATCTCGATCTGCGGTGATCTGTTCGAGAGTTTCGTCAAGCGTCTGCGGGGCGTCAAGGACAGCAGTGGCATTTTGCCGGGACACGGTGGTGTACTGGATCGCAATGACAGCCTGATCGCCGGGGTGTCGGTATTCTATGCCGGTTCCGTTTTGCTGGGCATTTTCCTGAACACGGCTTCAATTGATCAACAGCCCATACTCATTGATCCCGGCAGTGTCGGCGATGCCATTGAAATGCCGGGCGAAGAGGGCGAGGTGACGGAAGAACCGGAACCCGATAATGATGCGGCGAATCCCGATTCGCATCAGGATCACGCCGGCGCGGTTCACCCATGAAAGGCCTCTGCATACTGGGAGCCACCGGTTCCATCGGG
>CAIVXW010000448.1 GCA_903910005.1 uncultured Methylococcaceae bacterium | reverse complement strand
GATTGCAACCTGATCTGGGACAGTCAGTAAAAGACTATCGAAAGAAATCTCCAAAATTTGATTGGTTGCTTGATCGGCTGGATGAAATCAGAAAAAAGCAAGAGAAGGTTCTGATTTTTACCGAATATCTGGATTTACAAAGGGCGTTGGCTCATTTCCTGAGCCAGCACTACCGTATTTCCCCTCGAATTATCAATGGTTCTGTCAAAAGTAGTAGCAATGCTACGGAAAGCAGGCAGAAACTCATTGATGTATTTCAAGCCAGTCATGGATTCAATATCCTCATTCTCTCGCCCAAAGCCGCTGGTTTTGGCCTCAATATCCAGGCTGCCAATCATGTCATCCATTACACACGCCCATGGAATCCGGCTGTAGAAGATCAGGCCACCGACAGGGCTTACCGGATTGGTCAAACAAAAGATGTTTATGTGTATTATCCAACCGTGTACTCTGACAAACTGCTGACTTTTGAAGCCAAGCTGGATGATTTATTGCGCAGCAAAAGGGAGTTGGCCAGGGATATGTTGAATGGTACTTCCATGATTAGTCAGGATGAACTGATTGATTTGCTTCAGGGACAAGGTGCGCCATATCCGCAGCATGCTGCATGGATTACCGAAAATGATTTGCCAAGAATTGTCAGCCATCAGTTTGAAGCACTTTGTCGTGCATTATTGACAAGTGAGGGGTATGTTTGCTTACCGACACCAAAAACACGGGATGGAGGTATTGATATTGTTGCCATAAAGAATAAAACTAAGGGCTTGTTGATTCAATGCAAGGGTTCAGTCGGTCAAGATGAACTGGGTTGGGCAGCCGTGAGGGATGTGGTTGCTGGAACGGCTGCGTATCAAATCCAATTCCCTGAAACTACCTTTAGCAAGGTAGCGATTACTAATCAGACCTTTAACGATACAGCCAAAAACCAAGCCAGAGTCAATCAGGTAACATTGTATGATCGAACGGACTTGGTGAAGTGGCTGGCTCAGTATCCCCAAAGGTTGAGCGTTATTTCGACTATGTGACACGGCATCACAGGACATTGAGGGATGGTTTGGGGACGTTCAGTGCGCCGGGATAAGCTGGCAAGAGATTGGAGGTGAAAGTCCTCTGTCCGGAAAGGCGTAGCGGCAGTTGTTTCGCACACATGGCGTCAATGCCACTACTCTCATCGTACCCCAATAATGAACAGGTCACCCCCGTTACCCGGCCAGGTAAAATGCGGATTCTAGACGAATTCCGTGTGTCCAATTTTGGAGGTAGACGGGGCTAATGAATACTATCTATTTTTCTGGAATAATTCAGGCAATGCCACTGTTGTATTATTGGCGCGGAGATAATTATAAAAAGGATATCGAGCTTGGCGCGGGATACCATCTTAATCAAGCCAATCCTGCTCTGCATGATATATCGGCCGGTGAAAGTCTGTGGGCATTTACGCGTCGCCTGGAGGATGGGGCATATGTCATGGCTGCCGAGTTGGTCGCAATATACAAGACACTGAATCCCGCAGGATATCAATACGGCAGATACAGGCTGTGGGGCGATCTCAACCTCTCAAGATACTTCGCTGTGGAGAGTCAACCAGATATCAGCGTTCTGGTTAGAAGCCTGGCAATTCCTGCCAGGGGCAACGCTTTAGGGCAAGCTTTCCAGGGTCTGGCAGCGGTGCGAAGAATTTCCTGCAATGATGATAAAATACTCCGGAAATATGCAGAAGGACTGTCTTTGGAGCCAAGGGCCAAACTTTTGCCGGAAGAGCAGTTGGAAGCACTGCTACTGGCGGGGGATACCAATGCCATTGAAAAACTGATCAGGGAACAGCCAGTTGGCGTGGCAGAGGAGCGGAGTCAATACCTGATAAACCAGGCAGTTGACAGAAACCGTCAATTTTCAGAGTGCCTGCGTGATACCTACCAGGGGCGTTGTCAAATATGTGGATGGGCACCCAGAGAGATTTATGGCAAGGATGTCTGCGAGGCTCACCATGTTCGCTGGCTAAGCAGGGGCGGGGAAGATCAACTCTCGAATATCGTACTGATTTGCCCAAATCATCATCGCGCAATCCATCGGCTGGATGCAGCATTTGACTGGGAAGTAATGGGGTTTAGATTTAATCAGAACGTCGAGCCATTACAGTTGATGGATCATCTGCTGCAGGCAAGTTGAGTGAGACCTGGCCTGTAGTTAGTTTTATTATTAAGCCCGTCTGGTATTCTCCGAGTATGCGAGGGCTTCATGATCAATACCCTGACCCCTCGTGAGCAGGACTGGTTACACATCTTTTTCTCAGGCAGGAATATTCTCAAATGGGAAACGATCCTGCAGGAGGGTGTTACAGGAACGCTTTGGCCGTCACGTTTTCAGATTGATGCCGGTCAATCCAAACGCCCGCGAGGCGATTGTAAAAGCACTTTCAATCTATCTTGGATTGCTGCGACGCCGCCCGGGTCGAATCAATCTGACCCGGCACCCGTTCGGCAAGATCAGGGCCGAATTCGACCAGGCGTTGCTGGCCGGGAACGAAACCGATGCCTCGCGCCTGCGTGACCAATTGATCGCTACCGGTCGACTGGACATTGAGCAGCAGCAGTATCTGGAAATCCGGATGCTGGCGGGACTTGGCCATCAGCACCAGTTAGCACGCAACTACCTTCTGATCCGCGCTGTCATGGGGCTCTCATTACCTCCCCAAACCATCGCTGACCTGGCAGGGGCACTCTATGAAACCGCTATCGCTCCCATTGAGAACGACGAGAATATCGGTCAGATACTGTCGGTTTTCCGCAGTGCTATCGCCCACCCGTTCGGCCCATTATTCGAGGCGAGAAAAGGCGTTTGTCAAACCGGTGTATTAAAGGCTTTTCTGCTCTTTGAGTTGACGCGAGAGCAACCGAATCAGGAACGCTGCAAGTCCATCGTGAGTGCCTGTCCGTCCGGGTCGGCGCGTGACCTGCTTGATCGCTGGTTGCGCCATTGTGTAACACCGGCCCAACCCGTAGAACCGGATACCCGGGCATTATCCAGCCAGGAGCCCGTAGCACCGGATGCCCGCGAATTATCCAATCAGGCTTTACTGGATGAGGAGTATCCGCTGGCATTGAAATGGGCCTTTGTCGGCCTTCCCCAATCCTGGGCTTACGTGACATTGCTGCGTTGTGCCGATGAACTGGAAGACGCTGCCATCACCTGTCGTGTCCTTGAGGTAGTGAACGAGGCAACTGACGAGGTCAGGAGAACCTGGAAGCCCCGCGATTTGACTCGCCTGGAACAACTGCAGCAACGTCATTTGACAGCAGGGACGGCTATCGTAACAAACCAATCCAGACCGGATAGCGACTGGCTTTCCTGGGTGCAATCGGTTGAGAATGGCCAGCAAGCCCCTTTGCAGATTCTTGAGTCGGCGATGCCCCGCTGGGCCATGGAAACGTATGCCTCAGAGCCGGAAACATGTCGCCAGTTGGCCAATAAGCTCGACAACGCCAGTACTGGGGCGCAGGCTGTTTTTCGTGATGCATTCGCCGCCCTGGTTGAGTTTTTTGTTGACCGCCCGGCATCTCCCGTGCGTGCCTTTCTGCCCCTGTACATTACGTTGTTGCGTACCCTGTCATACAGTGACATGGCATCCGCTAATGAACTCGAACTGGCCACCGCCATCATGCAGGCATTAACCAGCGTCGGGCCATCACTGGAGGAGTATGTCGAAGCCCTTGAATGCTATGAGGAGATACTAAAACATAATCAGTCACCGGTGAATATCGATTGGGCACTGAATGCTGCTGAGATGCTGGCCCTGTCTGCCTCGCCGGATCGCGAAACGCGCCTCCGGTATTTTATGGCGGTCGTGGCAATGGCACGCAACTATTGTCACCGACTCAAACCGGTACAGTATGAGATACTTGCCCTGCTGGCGAGAGATTATGACTGTACCAACCTGCTGGAAGCATTCCCCCAACCGGAAACCCCGGAGGAATCAGTCGCAAAGACCGGGTTCAAGGGACTTATCGGGATATATACCCTGACAGAATCTGCCGGGCAGCGGGCAAGGGATTTCCTGACAAGATATTTACCTGACGTTCGGATCGAGATAAATAGCGACGGGGTGGCGACCAACCGATTGAAACACCTGGCAGCGACGGCTGATATTTTTGTTTTTGCCTGGAAAAGCAGCAAGCACCAAGCCTACTACGCGGCAAAAGAAGCCCGGGGTGAGCGATTAACCCTTCTACCTGCGGGCAAGGGAAGTGCCAGTATTCTGGGGAGTGTACTGGCCGAAATCATCCGGGCGGGGTAGACCGGGTTGAGCGCATACCCTCTCCGCATACCCCAACCGGGCCGCCCGAATCAAAATAAGCCATGCTCAACTGTCCATGGCAGTTACCACCTGCGTCAGAGCATGGGCGAGTCATCCATGCCGCACGGTGGGTCGAACGTCCCGTGCCCCCTCCGTGCCAGAATGCCTGAACCCGACATTCCGCCCCCAGTCGTCTAAAATACATCTCTAATGGTGGATGAATTGGGGCTGGTCGAGTGTATTGACCAGATGATGCCGCAGGATCTCAATCAACGCACGGTGTCCATCGGACTGGCGGTCAAGGCCATGATCCTGATGGGCCTGGGCTATGTCCAGCGAACCCTGTATC
>CAIVXW010000447.1 GCA_903910005.1 uncultured Methylococcaceae bacterium | reverse complement strand
TATGTGCGCCTGCTGTCCGGATCCAGCGGTCGCGCCCTGAGTCTGGGAGCAGATGGCAAAACGCTGGAAACCCGCCCGCCCGGTGACGACCCGGCCCAGGACTGGACGATACTGCGGCAGGCAGACGCCGGGGTGACCGACTGTGATGGCACTGCCCTGCAACTGGTGAGTGCGGCGGCGGGTAATCCGCTGGTCGGGCTTGATGAGTCCGACCGGGTACGGGTGCAACCGCCGGATCAATCCGAAACCCAGCAATGGATGCTGGGCGATCTGGCTGAACGCGGCTACGGTTTTTACAACAAGGCCCGGCAAACCTGGCTGAGCGCAGCCGCTACCACGCTGGTGGCGGAACCAGACCCGGAAACCTGGCTGATTGAAGCCATCCCCAGCCCGCTTGAGACCTTCAACCGCATCCACTCCAGTCGTGATGACACGATCTGGTCGGTACAGGCGGGCCGCCCCACCGCAACCGGTGCCCCGATCCAGACCAGCGAACCCTCGGCGACGCCGCGTGATCTCTGGCGTATCCAGGATATCCACTCCATTGAATGCCTCGAATGACACTGATCGCCGCATGAACGCCATTACCACTCCCCCCCGCAAACGCCCGCAGGCCAAACCCCAGCCCCTGAAGCAGACCGACGAAACCCTCAAACTGGCCAACCGGGCCATGAAGGCCCGAGACTGGCAAAAAGCGGTCGATCTCTGGGCCGAACTGCGTAAACGTGGCACCCGATCCGCGCTCGCCTACGACCAGGCTGCCCGTGCCCTCATGCACCTGGACAGGAGCGAAGAGGCCGAAAGCCTGATTCAGGACGGTATGAAACAGTTCCCCGCGAATGCCACCCTGGTCATGCGTCAGGCCACGCTGGCAAGCCACCGCAAGGACTGGTCCCAGGCCGTCACCCGCTGGCAAGCCTTTCACGCCCGTTTCAAGGGTACGGCTTACAGCCACCTGCAACAGGGCCGGGTGTTGATTCAGGCGGGGCAAATTGACGAGGCGGAATCCCTGCTGCAACGTGCCACGGAACGCTGGCCGACGGATCCGCTGCTGGCTACCGAGCGGGCCGGACTGGCCACCCATCGACGCGACTGGCTGGAGGCTCTGGAACGGTGGCGTGCCCTGCAAGCCCGTTTCGGCAAATCTGCCAGTGCCTGTCAGGGAGAATGTGAAGCCCTGATTGCACTGGGACTCACCGACGAAGCCGAAGAATGCCTGAAAGTAGCCATGGCCGATCACCCGGATCATCCCGGCCTGATGATGCAGGGAGCCAGCCTTGCCGTGCAACGGGAAGACTGGCCGACTGCCTGTGAACGCTGGGCCGCGTTCCGCCAGCGTTTCGGGGTTCGTATGGAGACCTGCGAACAGGAAGTGGACGCCCTGACCCGGGCCGGTCAGCGTTCTGAGGCCGAACAGCTTCTGCTGGAAGCCACCCGGCGGTTTCCCAATCGACGCCCGCTGGCCCTGAAACTGGCCCAACTCCTGAGTCAGCACCAGAACTGGGCCGCAGCGGCGGAACGCTGGAAAATTTTACGCAAGCGGTTTCCACCGACCGTTGAATGCTTTCAGGAAGAAGCCCAGGCTCTGACCCGGCTGGATCGGCTGGATGAGGCCGAATCGCTGCTGGCCCAGGCGGCCAGACGCTGGCCGCGTGACAAAAAGCTGGTGCAGCAATGGGCTGAACTGGCCACCCTGCGGGAAGACTGGCCGTCTGCCACACAACGCTGGCAGAAACTGCGAAAAATGTACCCGAATTACTGCCCGGCCTACCTGCGTGGCATTGAGGTTTTCATGCGGCAACCCGATCCGGATCAGGCCGACAGCCTGCTGGAGCAAGCCTTGCACCGTTTTCCCGACAACGCCCGCCTGATGGCCCTGCAAGCCGGTATTCACCAGGCCCGGGAACAAGCCGACAGCCTGACCGAATGGGAAAACTTTTACCGGAAAGTCGTCGACGGCGACCTCAAACCGGCGGCGGCCAGCACCGCCCCGTCACCTGCCCCCGCCGAAAAAACTGCGGGCTTCTGGCACAAACTGTTGCGGGTCGTCCGATGAATCAGCCCACCACCAATCCTGCATCCCGTCGCGAATGCCTGTTGTTCCTGTGCCACCACACCCGTCCGGGTGCCATGGAAGCCCTGGACAAATTGCGTCAGGAATGCCCAAATTTTGCCGTTATTCCCCTGTTTGACCAGACCCGCGAACAACTCGATCTGAGCGGCATTCCCGATGCCCGTGCGGTTACCTGCCCGGAAGTAACCGCCCTGTTACCGTACCCGGTCAAACACCGGCATCATCCCGGCACCTTCTGGCCCAAAAATATCGACCTGCCGCTGCTGTGGTTTCTGCAACAGGAACCGGGTTACGACTATTACTGGGTGATTGAGTACGATGTACGCTTTACCGGGCACTGGCAGTTTTTTTTCGATCATTTCCGAAGCAACACCAGTGACCTGCTGGCCACAACCGTATTCGATTACGCCTTCCGGCCCGGATGGCCGCACTGGAACAGCCTGCGTAGTCCGGTGCGGGTTGCCCCGGCCCAACGCACCCGGGCCATCCTGTCCTTCTTTCGCATCTCCCGTACGGCCCTGACCAGCGTACATGAAGCCTATTGCGCGGGATGGGGCGGACATTATGAAGTAGCCATTCCGACCGTGCTGCGGCAGCAGGGATACCGACTGGAAGACATGGGTGGCAACGGTGCCTACGTTGATCCGGCCAATATCAACCGGTTTTATACCAACACGCCCGCCAACCCCGGACTGGCTCCGGGTACCTATGTCATCCGCGAAAACAGACGCCAGAAAAGGCTCCATCCCAACATGCTGTATAACCCTTTCAAATAACTCACCCATCGCTTTATTCCTTTATGACTACACCCGACCAAGATGCGGACAAAAGCCGCAGCGAAATCCTGTTACAGCAGATTCTTCAGCAAATTACCGCAGGCAATCATTACCAGCGTTATCTGGCCATGGGCCCGGATAAAGTGCATTCGTTCATGTATGCAGACCGGTTGTTTCGTGTACACCTGCCGTTCGCCGACAAGGACCTGATCCAGCGCAAGATACTGCTCAGCAGCAGCTTTTTTGAACTGCCCTACCTGGAAAGCATCCGCAAGATCATGCCGGGCGGCGCGATTGTGATTGATGCCGGTGCCAACATCGGCAATCACACCCTGTTCTTTGCCGGGGTATGCCGGGCCAAACGGGTGTATGCGTTTGAACCCCAGCGGCAAATTTTCCGCATCCTGGAACAAAACATCCGCCTGAACGGCCTTGACCAGGTCATGCCGATCAATGCCGTACTGGGAGCGGCGACGGGGCGAGCCAACCTGGAGACATTCACCGCCCATAACATAGGAGCCACGTCCTTCCGGGCGGTCACTGAAGGCGACTATGAAATAACCAGCATTGATGCCCTGGACCTCGACAAGGTTGATTTCATCAAAATGGATGTGGAAGGGGCACAACAACCGGCACTGGAAGGAGCCCGGCAGACACTGGCCCGCTGTCGCCCGCTGCTGTGGATTGAACTGCGGCGCAAGCTGGGCGAATACGAGCCGACGGCAGCACTGCTGCAATCAATGGGATACCGGCAGGAACGCTCTTTAGGGCCCAACGACTTCCTGTTTGCCCCCCAAGCCTGAAACGGCGGCTTCAAAGCCCCCTTGGCGAATGGCGAATGGCGAGGCGAGCATACGGGTTGGTATGCGGTATTCATTCACCATTCACCCTCCTCCGGGCTGCCAGGATGACCGTACTCCCGGCTACCACTCGCCATTCACCACTGACCACTTGACGGCTACCGGTTGCGACATGAACACACACAAAATACTGGTTACGGGATCAGCCGGCTTTATCGGTGCCGCACTGTCCAAAGCCCTGCTTGAACGGGGTGATGAGGTGGTGGGGCTGGATAACCTGAACGACTATTACGAGGTCAGTCTGAAACAGGCGCGTCTGGCCCGTCTCACCGCACACCCGGGTTTTACCGACGTCCGGCTCCACCTGGAAGACCGGGACGGATTGCAGGCCCTGTTCCGCCAGCACCGGCCCTGCCGGGTGGTTAATCTGGCGGCCCAGGCCGGGGTTCGTTATTCCCTGACCCATCCGCATGCCTACATTGATGCCAACCTGAGCGGGTTCTGCAACGTGCTGGAAGCCTGTCGGCAGTTCGAGGTGGAACACCTGGTCTATGCCTCATCCAGTTCGGTTTACGGTGCCAATACCGCCCTGCCCTTCTCGGTACACGCCAACGTCGATCACCCGGTCAGTCTGTATGCGGCCACCAAAAAGGCCAACGAACTGATGGCACACACCTATAGCCACCTGTATGCCCTGCCCACCACCGGCCTGCGCTTCTTTACCGTGTACGGACCCTGGGGCCGACCGGACATGGCCCTGTTCAAGTTTACCCGCAACATTCTGGCGGGGCTTCCGATTGACCTTTACAACCACGGTCAGCATCGCCGTGATTTCACTTACATTGACGACATCGTCGAGGGCGTTATCCGGGTGCTGGATCGAGTCGCCCGGCCCAACCCGGCCTGGCGGGGCGATCAACCCGATCCGGCCACCAGCCAGGCACCGTACCGGCTCTATAATATCGGCAATCATCAACCGGTGGCGTTGCTTCGCTTCATCGAAATACTGGAACAGGCCCTCGGCAGAAAAGCCGTGTGCAATCTGTTGCCCATGCAACCCGGTGATGTACCTGACACCCATGCCGACGTCCATGATCTGATGCAGGAGGTCGGTTATAGCCCCTCAACCCCGGTGGAAACCGGCATTGCCCGCTTTGTCGACTGGTACAGACAATACTATGGTCATTGAACCCCCTGAAAACACCCGGGTACCGCTGCTGGGTTTTGCGGCTGCCAGCGGTACCGGCAAAACCACCCTGCTGAAACAGCTTGTTCCAGGGCTAAAGGCCCGGGGACTGCGGGTTGGCCTGATCAAGCGCAGCCATCATGATTTTGAAATTGATCACCCCGGCAAGGACAGTTTTGAACTGCGCCAGGCCGGTGCCAGCCCGGTCATGCTAAGCTCATCCCGACGGCGTGCCCTGATTACTGAACATGACACCGAACGGGATCGCTGCCTCAACGAGGAGCTGGCCTGGTTCGATCAAACCGCCGTCGATCTGATTCTGGTCGAAGGCTTCAAGCGGGATCCTTTCCCGAAAATCGAGCTATGCCGGGCCGCATGCGGCGAACCCCGCTTTTACCGGGATGATCCCTGCATCATCGCCATTGCCACCGATCACCCGCTGACCCTCACACGCGCCATCCCGCAACTCAACCTGAACGATCCGGATGCCGTCTGCCAATTTATTGTAAACCTGCTGATACACCCCCCATGTGGTACGAAAACATCATAGAAACCCTGAGCGGCCCCCAGCTCATCAACGATTCCAAAACGCCCTCCGGCCGGGTGCATGTCGGTTCATTACGCGGGGTATTGATTCACGATGCCCTGTTGCGGGTACTGCAGGATCACGGCCTTGAAACCCGCTACACCTACGGCATCGACGATTACGACCCGCTGGATGGCTTGCCCGCCGATGCCGGGCCGGACATCCGCCAGTACATGGGTTTTCCGCTCTGCAACATCCCGGCCCCGGATGGCTCGACTGCCACCGATCTGGCGGATCATTACATTCGTGAATTTCTCGGCATCTTTTCCGAACTGGGGGTAGGGGCTGAAATTTACCGGATGCGTGACGTCTACCGCACCGGCCGCTTCAACGAAGCCATTGACCGCATCCTGCGCCGGGCCGACACGGTCAGGCAGGTTTATGCCGAAGTCAGCAAGGCCCAACGACCGGATGACTGGCATCCGTTTCAGGTGGTCTGTGAACAGTGCGGCAAAATCGGCACTACCGAAGTCACCGCGTATGACGGTCAGGAAGTGACCTACCACTGCCGTAAAAACCTGGTCAAATGGGCGGAAGGCTGTGGCCATAGCGGCAAGGTGTCGCCGTTTGACGGACGCGGCAAGCTGCCGTGGAAACTGGAATGGACCGCCAAATGGTTCAGCTTTGGCATCACCCTCGAAGGAGCCGGCAAGGATCACTGCACCCGGGGCGGGTCTCGCGATGTGGCCGAAGCCTGCCTCAAGGCCATCTTCGGCACAACCCCGCCGCTGAACGTACCCTATGAATTTTTTCTGGTGAGCGGAGCCAAGATGAGTTCATCCAAAGGCGTGGGCACGGCGGCCCGGGAAATCGCCAATTTCCTGCCGCCGGAAATACTGCGCTTCCTGATGATCAATACGCCGCCCAAACGCACCGTCAATTTTTCCACCGACTTTGACTACATCGTCAAACTGTTTAACGAGCATGATCGCCTGGTGGAATCGGTCATGGCCGGCAAGGCCACGGCGGCCCAACTCAAAACCCTGCAAACGGTAGAAGTAGACGGCTCCCACACCGGGTATCACCCGGTCGGGTTTCAGTTGCTGACCGCCCTGTTGCAGTTACCGCATCTGGATGTGGAGCAGGAAATCGAACGCCGGGTAGACGGCGGTTTGTCTGGCGAAGACCGGGCCATCCTGCAACGGAGACTGGCAGCGGCCCGCTACTGGCTGGCTACCTATGCCTCCGAAGCAGATCGGGTGGTGTTGCAGGAAACCCTGCCAGCCCGGGCAGCCGACCTGACCGCCGCCCAGAAGGCTTTTCTGGTGTTGCTGGGAGAACGCTTCCCCGCCCGGCCATTGAACGACGATCAATACCAGACCTTCGTATTCGATACTGCCCGGTTGACCCCCCTCAGCCAGAAGGACGCCTTTGCTGCCATTTACCGGGTTCTGCTGGATCAGGACAAAGGCCCCAAGGCGGGTTCGCTGTTTGCATTTCTTGACCGCGACTTTCTTGTTCGACGGTTTGCCGAAGTCACCTTTGACCAGGCGGCATTCTGGCAGGAAACCGGGCAGGACGAGGCGACGGCCACCGAGTGGCTCCAAACCCATGCCGCTCAGATCGTGACCTGTTCGGCAACCGAAACAGCCGGTTCACCGCACGGGGTCATCGAACTGGACGTCACGCTGACGGACGGCAAAATCCACCGCCTGCGGGTACTCTACCCTGACCTCCACGCTGCGGCCGGACTGCGCGAACAACTCAGGCAGTGGGATCACTGACAATGAGGGTTCGGAACTACATCTCCCTTTTTTCTGGCGGAATGGGGCTTGATATCGGATTGGAGCGTGCCGGATTTAACTGCGTGGCATGTAATGAAATTGACGCGCTTGCGGTTGAGACAATCAAGCTAAACAAGCCGGAATTACCGGTAATCCCGGATTCAGTTGAGCGAGTGACCTTGGCGACACTCAGCCAGTCAGCCGGATTTGATGTTTCCGGGATTGACTTACTTGCCGGCGGCCCGCCGTGCCAGGCGTTTAGTGTGTTTGGCCAACGTCGAGGGTTGCATGATGGTCGAGGCCGACTGATTTTTGAGTTCTTCAGGCTTGTTGACGAAGTCAAACCCAAGGCATTTCTAATGGAGAATGTTCGTGGACTCCATTCAATGCCATTAGTCCCCAAGGGGGTGGAGGCTGATGGATCCTTTCTGCCAGAGCATACTGAACCGGGTTCACTTCTTCGTGAACTGATTCGGCTATTTGAGCGTGTTGGCTATCGAGTCGACTGCTATCTTGTCAATTCTGTTAACTATGGTGCTCCGCAGATTCGAGAGCGTTTGTTGTGCATTGGATCGCGATTTGATATCGACCCCGATTTCCCCGCTCCGGAATTTAGCAACCGCCCTTCAGACAATCTTCCACCCTTTAGAACGCTTGGTGACGTAATCGGAACAGGATTTTGCGATCCAGACCCGTCAGTGATGAACTTTAGCCAGAGAAAGTTGAAATACCTGGCGATGGTTCCACCTGGCGGGAATTGGCGAAATTTGCCGGTAGATGTGCAGAAAGAGTCGATGGGTAAAAGCTGGTACCTGAAAGGCGGACGAAGTGCCTATTGGAGGAAACTCTCCTTTGATTTCCCAAGCCCGACTGTGGTTACGATGCCAAACCACGCCGGTACGAGTATGTGTCATCCCATAGACCTTAGAGCCTTAACGGTGGGAGAAATGGCTGCGGTTCAAGAGTTTCCGTCTGACTGGAAGTTTGCAGGTTCTCCGACGGACAAATGCAGACAAATCGGAAATGCAGTCCCTCCCCGACTCGGTCAAGTAGCCGGAGAAGTTCTTCAACGATTGTTGCAAATCTCCGAAACTCTAGCTCCACTGACGGGCAAGCCAGCTACATCGGGTCGTATCGTCCACATCAGGCCGCATGTCAGAACCAGAAGCTATTTTAAGGACGGTGAAGTTATAGGTGGGCACACAGGGTACTACGACCCTCGAAAGCCATTGGCTGAAGAGAGGCAGTTGACGCTGGATATCGCCACAATTGCCTAACCGTTTATTTTCTTGATAATGGCTTCCCAATCTATGGTGCTATCGGGACGAACGGCAAAGTGAAACTGTTGGCTAAATTCCTTGCGAAAGTCTACTAACAGGTTCTCAAGTGAACCCAGTGACTTTTCAGCGATTTGAAAACCTTGAATGATGCCTTCGATAACCCATTCTTGCGTAAGCTGCTCGCCACCATTTAGCCAAGCCCAGAATTCGCGGCCGACGTACACATGAACATCATCGGTCAGGTCTGTTACACCATGATTTGCACCACGGTTGATTCCACGAAGAATGTCATATTTGTCCGTCAACGTATCCTTTGTTCCGTATACTACGCCAACACCAATTTCTTCAAACGTGAAGGTGCCTAACCGGTCGGAGTTCCGAAGCTCAAGAAGTTCCGCAAACGCCTTATTTAATTGCACTGCCATTGTCAACTGAATAGTCCATCGGCCAGCCTTGAGCGAAAGCAGTTTTGCCGCATGATTGCCTGTCGAAGGAATAATATGATCAATCTCGTCGAACGCCGACATTGAGAACGGGGCAGCTCGTCGCGTTGCTTTATCCAGCTTTGTCACTCCAAATACCTTAGGGAGAATCTTCTCGTCCATTAGCTTTCCAAACCCAGTGGCATATCCGGTAGACAAGTGCGCGGCAACCAGAAATTCGGCAAGTTCGTCAAAATCCTTGAATTGGTGAATTCCGAAAATTAATGGCAACAGAAACGGGTTGACCGACAGGGTCTCGTGACGAAGCTCAGCAAGCTTCTTTTGTCGTTCGCCCATCCACCAAACGATTTGCCTGGAAACGCCTTCAACCACTGCTGCTTTATTCATGGGAGTACTGAATTACGGGTCAACTTCCATTGGCCCCAACTGACGTTACCCTACCCGATCCCGGGGAATGCCAACGGTGCCCACGCACGGGAGCGAATGTCTGGAACGAACCGTCAGGTATCTGACGTGACCCGCAGTACTTCCTCAATGGTTGTCTGCCCCGCCAGGGCTTTTTTAAGCCCGTCCTCATACATGGTACTCATGCCTTCCTGCAGGGCGACTTCCTCAATCTGACGCGCCTGGGCATGGCTCATCACCAGCCGACGCAAGGCATCGGTCATCACCAGAAACTCCTGAATCGCCAATCGGCCCCGGTATCCGTTGCCACCGCAGGCCTCACACCCCACGGGCCGGTACAGCGTAACCGGACCCTCCGCCACATACCGCCGCAGTCGCATTTCCTCCACCACTTCGGGCAGAGCCAGACAGGACTCCCGGCACTGCGGGCAGAGTTTGCGTACCAGTCGCTGCCCCAGTATGCCGTTCACGGTTGAGGTAATGAGATAATCTTCCAGCCCCATATCCATCAACCGGGTCACACCGCCGGCGGCGTCGTTGGTATGCAGGGTCGATAACACCAGGTGACCGGTCAGGGCCGATTGCACCGCAATGCGGGCGGTTTCAAGGTCACGCATTTCCCCGATCATGATGACGTCCGGATCCTGTCGCACGATTGAACGCAGGGCACTGGCAAAATTCAGCCCGATCTGTGGCTTTACCTGAATCTGGTTGACGCCCTCCAACTGGTATTCGACCGGATCCTCCACGGTGATGATCTTGCGTTCCGGGGTGTTGATGCGATTGAGTGCGGTGTAGAGGGTCGTGCTTTTACCGCTGCCGGTCGGGCCGGTAATCAGGATGATGCCATGCGGCAGACTCAGCACGTCAAGGAATCGGGCCAGGGCGGCCCCCTCAAAACCCAGGGCCGCAAAATCAAACTGGATGCTTTCCTTGTGCAACAGACGGATCACCACACTCTCGCCGTAGAGGGTCGGCACGGTGGAAACCCGCAGATCCAGTTCTTTCCCCTGGGTTTGCAACTTGATGCGGCCATCCTGGGGCAGACGCCGTTCGGCGATATTCAGCTTGGCCATGATCTTGATGCGGGAGATAACGGCAGCGGTGGAACGCACCGGAGGAGCCTCGACGTCTCGCAACACCCCGTCAACCCGGAAACGCACCTTGAGGCGTTGCTCAAACGGTTCGACATGAATATCCGAGGCACGTGATTCCACCGCCCGCTGCATGATCAGATTAACCATCCGGATCACCGGTGCCTCCGAGGCCAAATCCTTGAGATGCTCCACATCGGCTTCGTCAACCGACTCATCGCTGCCAAAATCATCCACAATTTCTCCCATCAGGGTTTTGCCCGATCCCAGATGCTGTTCAAGGGCGCGGTCGATTTCGGACGGCAACCCCACACACAGGCTCACCGGTTTATCACTGGCCAGGGTCAAGGCGTCCCTGAGTTCGGTATCCAGCGGATCCGCCACCGCCACCACCAGGGCATCGGCACGGGCGGCAATGCCCAGCAGGTGATGTTCCTTGAGAAAGCGGGGAGCCCACTGTTCAGGAAGGGGTGAAACGTCGGGGAAATCATCCGGTGACACCAGCGGGCTACCGCTGACCTCGGCCAGCACCTCAGCGGCATCCCGCTCCGACACCAGCCCCAGCCGGATCAACAAGGCGGGCAGTTTTTGATCCCCTGCTTTCGCGCCCAGCAGGCGGGCTCGGTGTACGTCCTGTTCACGGACTTTACCGCGTGATACCAACTCGGTGGCAAATTGCTGATAGGGGTATTCAGGGGCAGCACTGAAGGCAGGGTGAGGAGCTTGCATGAGGTGTTGAAAAACCGGGGTCAGGGTTTACAAAGGCCCATCGTAACACGCCACCCGGTTTGCCCGGAAGTCAGTAATTCCTGCCACGTTCAAAGGGGACACCTGCCATGTTGCCAACCACAACAAGTGAACCCGGGTATTGAGGCACGGGCATGACTACCTACCGTAGCCATTGCAGCAATCAGAGGTATTTGCTAACCTGTACCGGGATTGACGACTCTCTTTTGAGCCAATCAATCAGTGATCGATAACCACCCACCTATCCCTGAAAATGGGAGACCGCACGCCGTGTTTTTCATTGTAATGGGCGAGGGGGCATACAGAAATTTTACCGTACAGAGTTTCCTTATGAAAAAAACCACTTCCTGGTTCGCAGTCACCCTGCCAGCACTCGCGCTGGCATTCTCCAGTGTCTCACAGCAGGCACTGGCCGCCGATTCCACTTTCCCGGCGGGCAACAAGTTGCCCACCTGCAAGGTTGCTCCTGCCGGTCTTGACAGTTTTCGCATTGAACACCCTGTTGATGTCACCTCAATCATGTCCGGCTTGACACCGGCCCTGCCTGATGCCATCTCTGCCGCCGTTTTTGTAGAGGGCAAGGAAGTACGCTCCCGCATCACCTATGACAAAACAACCAGGATTCTTCAGAATGATCTCTTTCTGGTTGAACCCGGTGCGCCACTGCCGAGTTCCGATGATACTGATTTCGCAAGTGAGCGCTTTGCCTTCATAACAGTCAAGACACAAAAGGTTTACCTCTCATGCAAACCTTATGCGACTGTGATGGTAACGGGTACAACAACCGACGGATACCCCATTTATGCACCACCCGCTGGAGCACCTTACAGTTTCGCGTTTGCATACAAACCCGGAACCACCGGTGACGACACTGTCAGGGAAGTGGTATCACTGAGCAGCGGAATCGCCCTCCTGTACACCAAGGAAGCTACCGGCAAAGTATCCTTTGTACCCAGACGCAAGCCCTGATCCCAAAAAATCCTGAGAAGTCACGAGACGACCAGGCAGACCGTCATAAACCATCCAGAACGTCGTATCTGGATGGTTTTTATGGCATGGCGGGCAAGGAGCAGCCAGCCAAAATACCGCATCGAGACGCATGCCGTGCATCCAGTTTTGGATGCGACTTTGACGGCGATGGCAGTGGTGGTTTGTTCTTTTCTACGCTGGTAGGCCATCTCACCAATAAAGCGGCTTTAACCGCGAATGATTTCATCCTGGTGTAGCATTTTTTAGGCTTACACCAAGAATTCCCCGGCATCCGTATTGCCGGGGAATTCTTTTAGGTACACAACAAAAACCCCCTGGCCTTAAATCTATAAGGTTAGGGGGTTTGCTTTTTCTACTACTCCCTTTGTGAATACATACCTGAAGGAACATTCAAGGAATGCTGGTACCCGTGGGATGGTGGCATGGCCCAACGAGGCTGATCTTGCACCCGATACGCTACACACGGAAATCTGCCGCACCGGTGTGTGTCGTATTCTTGATTGATGAAACCTACTCTCATCGCACTCCGACAATCCGACTCCTCCCGGTGTAAGAATGGGGGACGGATCCGAATTACATCCGGGCGATAGCAGTAGCAACAGCCAAGAGGCATAAAGATGTATGCAGAAAAACTGAAAAAATTTGAAAATATCGAGAATTTAGGCGGTAAGGCATGGCAACATGCCGTTGCTTGCGATGTAATCAGCCAAACATCCATCAAGGATTGTTCCCTGCACTGTTTTCATTATCAACAAATGTTTGAACTATTGTTCAAGCATTTGCTTGAAACAAAAACTGAATTTGGCGCATACCCTCATACACACAAACTGAACAGGTTATTGGCACAATTTGTAAAAGAAACCGGATTTGCCGCTGATAGATTATGCTATGCCGACGCCCTGAATACGGTCACTATTTGTGCCGAAGCATATCGTTATAATTTTTTGATTGATTGCGAAACCTACCAGCATAGCGTTGAAACCTTAAACCCATTACTTGATTCGCTAATGGAATTTGCTTAAATATAATGGGGTAACTGGCACTTGCTCCCATCATGCCACAATACTGAACAGGTCACTCCCGTTACCCGGCCATGCAACAAAAGGACAGCCACTTTGTGAGTCGTAACCGGGTTACAACAGCCTACGAAACCGCCCTAATCGGGCAGCAGGTAAATAAGTGGGGTATCATAGTGTACCGGTGCCAGTCAATCAAACCGGACAGCATTTTCCGGTCTGATAAAAAAATGGTAACATGACTTGACTGACTGAATCCGGAACTGATCCGGATCACATAATTTGAGGAGGCAACATGAAAATCGGTATTGCATCAGATCACGCGGGATTTGGTTACAAGGAGGAACTGCGTACATGGTTGAGTGACCTGGGTCACGAAGTGGTCGATTACGGCTGTTTCAGTGACGAATCGACGGACTATCCGAAGTGGATACGTCCGTGTGCACAAGCCGTCGTGCGGGGTGAGGTCGAACGGGGAATCGTTCTGGGTGGTAGCGGTAACGGCGAAGCGATCGTTGCCAACCGCGTGAAAGGTTGCCGTTGCGGCTATTGTTTCAACGAGGAAACCGCCTTTTTGACGCGCTCCCACAATGACGCAAACTGCATCGCGCTGGGACAGCGTATCGTCTCGCTGGACATGGCAAAAACGATCGTGGAAACGTTTCTCCGCACCCCTTTCGAGGGTGGTCGACACATGCCGAGGATTGAGGCCATAGAAGACTTCTAACCGTGTTCCGTGAACTTGACTTTGACGCCGTACCAATCGCACCCGGTGGTCGTACCGGGCCTTCCGCTCATCCCGTGATGGAATATCAATACACGCGAGATCAGCCAGGTTGAATTTCGGCTTTGCCCGAATATGACAAATTGCATGCAGCCCTCCTGGCCGGAGGACAGGCTATCAGATCAATACGACCAGTATCCCAAGAACCACCAGGGCGGCGACTATTTTATAAGGCCAGGCCAGCAGGCTGAAGGCCAGTCTCACCGACAGGTAGTGCCGCTTCAACCAGCGTCCAAGCCGGGGCAATCCGTGTTCCTTTCCGTATTTCCATAAAGCTCTCAACAAAACCAG
>CAIVXW010000446.1 GCA_903910005.1 uncultured Methylococcaceae bacterium | reverse complement strand
CGAAGGCCAGGTTTTCTGGGCAAAACGACTGGGTGTGGACTCCTGGCAATTTCCCCAGGGCGGCATCAAACCCCATGAAAAACCCCTGGCCGCCATGTACCGTGAGTTATATGAGGAAACCGGGCTGAAATACCGCGATGTAGTGCTGATCGGGCGCACCCGGCACTGGCTTCGGTATGAGCTTCCGCCACGCTATGTACGCCGCGATTCCGGTCCGCTTTGCATCGGTCAGAAACAGATTTGGTACATGCTGCGACTGTTGACGCATGAATCCCGTATTTGCCTCGACAAAACCCGCCGACCTGAATTTGATTCCTGGTGCTGGGTGGATTACTGGTACCCGGTGCATGCAGTGGTTTATTTCAAGCGCAAGGTTTACCGTCGGGCCCTCACAGAGTTGGAACACTGCCTGACCCCGGCCCAACTGCCGGGCCGACCCGAGGGCAGTACTCCGTCAGGCATCAATCGCCAGCACAGACGCCCCGATGACCGCATCTTCACCGGCAGTTTTCGCTGAGTTAATAGCCCCCGGCCATTTCATCCAGCCCCTGCGGTACTTGATCCAGTCTGACTATACCGGTCGAAAAACCGCCATCATCGTGCAACTCCAGCCAGCGATATCCAGGAGCCAGGCCATCCAGTGCAAACCGTTCTGATCCGGGTTTGAACTGAAAACAGGTCGAAGGTGTTGCCAGCAGGCGAACCCCCTCCCACACCGCATCCATGGCTTGATGTACATGCCCGGTCAAAATCAGTCTGACCTGGGGAAACGTCGGGATCAGGGCCAGAAATTCATCCCGGTTGTCCAGAACCATGGTATCCAGCCACGCGCTGCCGGTCTTGACCGGATGATGATGCAGGGCGATTACGGCGTGATGATCCGGGTATGCCGTCAGACAGGCCCTGAGGTGATCCATCTGATCCGTCGCCAGAAAACCGCCCGGACTGCCATGCACCGTGCTGTTCAGGGAGATGATCTGCCAACGTCCCACCCGTACCGGCTGACAGTACTGTATCGTTGGTGTGGCGAGACAGGTCACCATCTGCTGCGGGTCGTCGTGATTACCCGGCAGGCAACAAAACTCCCAACCGGTTTGTTCCAGCCAGTCACGTAACCGATGGTAAGCCGATGCTACCGGATCCTGGGCCAGGTCACCGGTTAGCAAAACCAGCCGCACCTGTTTTTCCCGGCTCATGGCCTCGTGCAAAACATCCCTGAAGCTGGCTTCGGTGTCGACACCCAGCAGGGTCTGACCCGGCTGGGCCATGATGTGCAGATCAGTTATTTGCAGGACGCGAATCACCGGTGACCCAGCCACGCTCAGGGGATGCTCAATAATGCAACAGCGAATGTACCCGGTATGGATGCAATTTTTCCCGCCCGGCCAGACCGTCCAGTTCAATGACAAAGGCACACCCGACTATGTCGGCACCCAGTGATTCGACCAGTTCACAACTGGCCCGGGCGGTTCCGCCGGTAGCCAGCAGGTCATCCACCAGCAATACCCTGTCACCAGGCCTGAGGGCATCGGTGTGTACCTCCAGTGCAGCCGAACCGTATTCAAGGTCGTAGCGGACGTTTTGCACGTCGTACGGTAGCTTGCCGGGTTTCCTCAGCGGGATGAATCCGGCTCCCAGTTCCCAGGCCACCAGCGATCCAAAAATGAATCCACGGGCTTCCATGCCGGCGACGGCAGTGATTTCCTGCCCGAGAAAGGGGTGCAACAATTGGTGTACGGCCAGTCGCAGGCTGGCCGGATCCCTGACCAGCGGGGTGATGTCCCTGAACAGAATGCCGGGGCGGGGGAAATCGGGAATAGCACGAATGCGGGCCTTGAGTCGATCCATGGAGTTTCACACCCTCAGGCAAAATGCGGGTTGATCGCCTGGAGGAAATCTGCAATGGAGGCCCGCACCCCATCAACATCAAGACCGGCCTCCGTAAGCAGTTGCTCCCGACTGCCGTGTTCGAGGAAACGGTCAGCCAGTCCCAGGTTCAACACCGGATTTTGCAGTCTGTGGGCCAATAACAGTTCATTGACGGCACTGCCTGCCCCTCCGGCAATGGCGTTGTCTTCGAGGGTTACAAAAGCCCGATGGGTTGCAGCCAGTTGCAGAATCAGGCCAGCATCCAGTGGTTTGACAAACCGCATGTTGACAACCGTAGCGGAGAGTTCTGATCCCACCGTCTCGGCAACCGCAACCATGCAGCCGAATGCCAGCAGGGCTACGTCCTGACCCTGACGGCGGACTTCAGCCTGTCCCAACGGGAAGGCCGACATTTCAGATACCGGTTCCACACCGGTTCCACGGCCCCTGGGATAACGAACGGCGCACGGCCCGTCATGCATGAAGCCGGTATACAGCATCTGACGGCACTCGTTTTCATCCGCAGGTGTCATGATGACCAGATTGGGGATGCAGCGCATGAAGCTCAGATCAAAACTCCCGGCATGGGTAGGGCCGTCCGGGCCGACCAGACCGGCCCGGTCAATGGCAAACAGTACCGGGAGATTTTGCAGGGCGACATCGTGAATCAGTTGATCATAGGCCCGCTGCAGGAAGGTCGAATAAATGGCCACAACCGGTTTATAGCCTTCGCAGGCCTGGCCGGCCGCCAGGGTGACGGCATGCTGTTCGGCAATACCGACATCAAAATAGCGGTCAGGGAAACGTTCAGAAAATTCCACCAGCCCGGAGCCTTCCCGCATGGCGGGCGTGATGCCGGTGAGGCGGGCGTCCTGTTCGGCCATGTCGCACAACCAGCGACCAAAAACCTCCGTGTAGGATGGAGAACCTGGCTTGGCCGGTGGCAGGTGATCTTTGGAGGGATCGAAGGATGAAACTCCGTGGTAGGCGACCGGATCCTGTTCAGCCGGGAGATAGCCTTTGCCCTTGCGGGTTACGACGTGAAGAAAGCGCGGCCCGGATAATTCCCGCAGGTTACGCAGGGTGGTCACCAGGGTATCAAGATCATGGCCGTCAATCGGGCCAATGTAGTTGAAGCCCAGTTCTTCAAACAGGGTACCCGGTGCCACCATGCCCTTGACGTGTTCCTCAGCCCGTCGCGCCAACGCCCATACGCTGGGCATGTGCTGGCATAACAACTGTTTGCTGCCCTCGCGGATGCCCGTATAAAACTTGCCGGAGAGTATCCGGGCCAGGTAGTTGTTGAGAGCCCCCACATTGGGTGAAATGGACATTTCGTTGTCATTAAGGATGACCAGCAGGTTGGCGTCGAGTACGCCTGCATGGTTGAGGGCCTCAAAGGCCATACCGCCGGTCAGGCCACCGTCGCCGATGATGGCAACGGCATGCTGCGGACGCTTGTCCAGAACCGCCGCAATGGCCATACCCAGTGCCGCGCTGATGGACGTGCTGGAATGGCCTACACCAAAACAGTCGTAAGGGCTTTCATCGCGCTTGGGAAAGGCAGACAACCCATCCTTTTTGCGGATGGTTCCCATGCGGGAACGACGCCCGGTCAGTATCTTGTGGGGGTAGGCCTGATGGCCCACATCCCAGACCAGTTTGTCCGCCGGGGTGTCAAACACATAATGCAGGGCAATGGTCAGTTCCACCGTTCCGAGACCGGCAGCCAGATGCCCCCCTGACTGGCTGACGCTTTCGAGCAGAAAACCGCGTAACTCTTCCGCCACAGCCTGCAACTGACCGGGTTCGAGCCGCCT
>CAIVXW010000445.1 GCA_903910005.1 uncultured Methylococcaceae bacterium | reverse complement strand
CCGCTGACTGCGGTGCCGTTTTGCCCACCAAACCGGGTTGCCACCGTCTCTCCGTTGCCAATCGTCGGCAACGCCAGTTTCACCCCGTTAATCGTCGCAAAGCGGTAGGTATTGTCCGTATCGCCATCCGTCCCCACCACCGGTGCCCCGTTCTCGCCTTCTATTCTGCCGTTCACATCCTGTTGAAACAGCTTGTCCAGCCAGTCGTGGGTGACGTAATCGGTGCTGTTGGCATAGCCCGCGCCCCGGACGTTACTTGCCTTACCATCCCCCGACACATCCCAAAAGTAGTAGGTATGGCCATCCACCTCCACCGGCTTGATCAGCTTGCCATAGTCTTTGCCCAGATCAATTACCGCCTGGCCTTTGGTGTAATTGCTGACCGGAATGGTGTCGTCGTTGAGCAGGGTGAGCAGGGCACTGCTGGCGGTGCTGAGGCTGGCATTCTGCGGGTTGCTCAGTTGTATCTGGAAGTTTTCATCCGGTTCCACTGTGGTATCACCCAGCACCGATACCGGTATGGTCTTGCTGGTTTCGCCCGGCTGGAAAGTCAGCGTGCCGCTGGTGGCGGTGTAGTCAGAACCCGCACTGGCCGTACCATCCTGGGTGCGATACGCCACGCTGACCGGTTGCTGCGATGCCTTTGACAGGCTTACCGTCAGGGCCGCCCCCACCGTACCACTATTGCCTTCGGTTACTGCGGTATCCTTGATCAGCAGTTCTGCGGGAATAGCCTTGACTGTCCGGAAGGCAGGACGAGCGGTACCAGTGAGTCCGGGATAGGGGTTACCAGCCATGTCATTGACGATGCCTGCCGCCATTTCAACGGTGTAGGTGCTGCTTCCCTGCCAGTCAACTTTCGGATCAAGGGTCAGAACATTACCCTTGAGGGATACCTGGCGGGTGTCAGTGATGGCAATGGTGCGGGTGTCCGTGCCGTTGCTCACAATGATGTTTCCGGTACCACGCTGTACCGGCTCGCTGAAAGTCAGCACCAGTGTGTCGGTAATGGCAACATTGTCCGCGCCATTGGCAGGACTGAGGCTGCTGAGCGCGGGCACCAGGGTATCTCCCGTCAATTCAACCGGATTACCGGCACCGCCGGGATTACCGACCTTGTCGGTGTAACTGCCGGCGGGAACCTGCAAGGATCCCTTGAGGGCATTGACGCCGGGACTGGGGGTCAGCAGGGCGGTATAAATGCGCTGGTCTGCATCCGTGGTCACCAGATTCGTGAGGGTGCCACCGGTCAGCTTGATGTCTGCCAGGGTAAATCCTACGGGGCTTTCCTCAAAGTCGAAGGTGACCACCGCCGTATCCCCGGCCTTGAAGGTGGTGCGGGTCATCGCGATGTCCACAGTAGGCGGCAGAAAATCACCGGTCAGTGCCAGTTTGTTACCGACCTTGCCGGGATTGCCTGCCAGATCGGTGTAGGTGTCCGAAGCAACCGCAATGGAGCCGCTGAACTTGCTGGCAGGATCCGCCGGATCAACCACGCCCTTGGTATAGTTGATCTGGTAATTCCAGGCCGTTCCCTTCTGTTTACCGGTCATGACTACGTTGACCGTACTGCCTTTTTTGAGGATGTCTCCAGATACCGTCAGGGTTCCGCTGCCGGACACGAATCCTCCGGTCGTAGCTGCCAGCACCGAATCGACATAGACTTCCGCCTTGTCAGGTACACCGTACATGTCATATTTGAGGGTGAACTTGCCGTTCCGGGCCGCCAGCGTGTAATTGTTTTTGGTGACCCCATAGCCACCGGACGCATATTCCTTCAGGGTTGTAGTAACCCTGGGAACCCCGGGTGCAATGGTATTCGGGGTATACAGGGCGGTGTACTGGGCGGCATTGGCAGGATCCACGGCAAAATTGCTGAGCTTGCCGCCGGTTACCGCAATGTCATCGGCGGTAAATCCCTTCGGGGTTTCATCGAAGGTGAAGGTCAGTTGCGCGGTATCACCGGACTTGAAGCGGGTGCGGGTACTGGTGATGTTCACGCCCGGACTGGCGGTGTCGCCGGTCATGATCAGTTCATTGCTGGCCAGGTTGCCGTTGCCATTCACATCGGTATAGCCGTTGGCCGGAATGCTGAGGGTAGCCTTCAGGGCATTCTGATCCGGAGCCGGAATCAGTGTTGCGGTACGCACCAGGCCGGTTCCTTCCAGTTTTTCAAGGCGACCGCCCTTGAGGCTGACATCGCTGAGGTCAAATCCGACCGGGGCATCATCAAACGTGAAGGTAACGGTGGCCGCCTGACCGGCGGTCAGTACGGTTTTGCTGGTGCTGACTACGGCGACAGGTGCAATGTTGTCGATGGTTTTGAACTTGAAACCGGTATCTCCGGTTAAGCCGGGGTAGGTGTTACCCGCCATATCCCTGATGACTCCGGTATCCATGGTAACCGTATAGTCACTGTCAGCCTGCCAGTCAGCAGCTGGATCAATGGTGACGGTGTTGCCACTGAACGACACCTGGCGGGTATCGGTGATGGCAATGGTGCGGGTATCCTTGCCATTATCCAGCATGATGACCCCCTTACCGGGCTGTACCGGTTCGTTGAAGGTCAGCGTCAGTTTGCTGTCAAGGGCAACGGGGGGCTTGTTTTGAACCGCTGTCTCCAGTTGCGGCGGAATATCGTCCAGCGTCGTGAATGTCGGGCGGGTATCGTCAGTCAGTCCCGCGTGAGGATTGCCCGCCATGTCCTGAATGACTCCGCTTGCCATCTGCGCCGTGTAGCGACTGTCAGCCTGCCAGTCGGCAGCCGGATCAATGGTGACGGTGTTGCCACTGAATGACACCTGGCTGGCATCGGTAATATCAATGGTGCGGCTGTCCTTGTGATCATTGACCAGCGTGATACTGCCGCTGGCGGCCCGTACCGGTTCGCTGAAGGTCAAAACCAGTTTGCTGTCAAAGGCTATCTGAGTGGCATTGCGGGCTGGTGTACTGGTGGTCAGTTCCGGAGCAACGTTGTCCAGCGTCCTGAAAACCGGACGGTTATCATCGGTAAACCCCGGGTAGGTGTTGTCCTTCAGATCCTTGATAACACCTGCCGCCAGTTGCACGCTGTAGTTGCTGTCGCCCTGCCAGTCGTTAACCGGATCAATGATGAGGGTATCACCCTTGAGTGAAACCTGCGTGGTGTCGGTAATACTGATGGTGCGGGTATCCTTGCCATTGCTCACGATAATGTCACCGCTCCCTGGTTGTACCGGTTCACTGAAAGCCAGGGTCAGCGGGCTGTCCAGGGCAACGTTGGTGGCATCGCGCTCCGGGGTGCTGCCGGTCAGTTGCGGCGCGACATTATCCAGTATGCTGAACACCGGACGGTTGGCGTCGGTCAGGCCGGTATACGCATTGCCCGCCACGTCCTGAACGACGCCGCTTGCCATCTGCGCCGTATAACGACTGTCACCCTGCCAGTCGGCAGCCGGATCAACGATGACGGTATTGCCTGCAAACGATACCTGAGTGGTATCGGTAATGCTGACGGTTCGGGTTTCCCGGCCGTTGTCGAGTACGATGTTGCCACTGCCTGCCCGCACCGGTTCGCTGAAAGTCAGTGTCAGTTTGCTGTCCGGTGTTACCTCAACCGCATCCCGCATCGGTGTACTGCCGGTTAATTCAGGTGCGATGCTGTCGAGCGTGCTGAAATTCAGGCTGGCCGTACCACCAAGACCGTCATGGGGATTGTTCGCCATATCCTTGATAACGCCGGGAGCCAGCCTGACCGTGTAGGTGCTGCGATCCTGCCAGTCAACCCGCGGATCAACGGTAACGGTGTTGCCGGCAATGGATACCTGAGTGCCATCAGTAATACTGATGGTACGGGTATCCTTGTCGCTGCTGATGATGATATTGCCGGTTCCGGCCTGTACCGGTTCACTGAAGGTCAGAACCAGTGGGCTGTCGAGGCTGACCCGCTCGGCCTTGCTGGCCGGTACGCTGCCGGTCAGTTGGGGTTTGATGTTGTCCAGCGTCCTGAAGGTCGGTTCAGTGCCTGCGCTGAGTCCGGCATGGGGGTTGCCGGCTCCATCCCGGATGACACCGGCCGCAATCTGAACCGTATAGGTGCTGTCTCCCTGCCAGTCGACGGACGGATCAATCGTAACGGTATTATCGGCAAAAATAACCTGACCGGTATCGGTGACACTGATGGTACGGCGATCCGTGCCGCCGTTGCCCAGAACGATGTCGCCGGTTCCGGCCTGTACCGGTTCACTGAAAGTCAGCACCAGTGTGCTGTCCAGGGCTACCCCGACCGCATTGCGGGCCGGGGTGATGTCAGTCAGTTCCGGAGATATATTGTCGATCGTCCGGAAGCTCAGACCTGTGGGTGCGGTCAACCCCGGATATGGATTGCCCACTGCGTCCCTGATGATTCCGGCCGGGATTTCCACCGTGTAATTACTGTCTCCCTGCCAGTCGCTGGCCGGGTCGATGATTATCGATTCGTTTGCCAGCAAAACCTGGCTGGTATCAGCGACGCTGATGGTACGCACGTCCTTGCCGTTACTTACAATAATGTTTCCGCTTTCGGCCTGCACCGGCTCGCTGAAAACCAATGTCAGACTGCTGTCGAGAGCTACGCCCGATGCTGTATTAAGCGGGATGCTGGCAGTCAGTTGAGGCGACTGCGTATCAGGGGGAACCGGGGGCCTGGTAATTTTGCTGAGGAACATGTCGACATCACCGGCATTGGTTTGGTCAGCCAGATTGCCACGGGTGCTTCCCGCCATGTAAAACACACCATTCGGGGCGGCGACCAGTGCCGTGGCTTCATCGGTTTCACTGCTGCCGAATGACCAGAACCACTCACGGGTGCCATCGGGTCGGTACTTGCTGATGAAGGCCTCTTCGCCACCCGTGACGGTTTTTCCGTCCGGATTGCCGCTGGTATGGCCCGCTACGTAAATGAAACCGTCAGCGTCCGTGGTCAGTGCCTCGACGTAATCCGCCTCAGTGGTTCCCAGTAACCGCACCCAGTCACGAGTACCGTCAGGCTGGTACTTGCTGATGAAGATATCGTCCTTGCCACTGCCGGTTTGCCCGTCAGGACTACCGGCTGTCTGGCCTGCCATGTAGATGGCACCGTCCTTGCCAACAGCGAGTGCCCTGGCGGAATCAGTGGCATCGCTGCCCATCAGACGCAACCACTCCCGGGTGCCATCGGGCTGATACTTGGTGATGAAGGCGTCCCACGAACCGCTGCTGGTCTGACCATCCACGGTACCGGCTGCGTCACCGGCTGCGTAAATGGCACCCTTGTCATCCACCGCCATCGCATGAGTGGAACCCTCGCCCTGGCTTCCGATCAGTCGGCTCCACTCCCGGGTGCCATCCGGCTGGTATTTGCTGATGAAGGCATCCCAACTACCGCTACGGTTGATTTGGTCATCCAGATCACCGGACAGGCTGCCTCCAAGATAAATGGCACCGTCCGTACCGGTTGCCAGGGTATTGGCTGCATCGCGTCCGTTGCTGCTGCCCAGCAAACTGACCCAGTTACGGGTGCCATCCGGCTGGTATTGGCTGATGAAGGCATCGCCATGACCACTGCCCACCTGTCCAGCCAGGTTGTCTGCGGCAAACCCGGCAACATAAATGGCACCGTCCAGTCCTGTCGTCAGGGCTGTAGCATCATCACCAAAACTGCCTCCCAGTAATCTGACCCATTCGCGGGTTCCATCCGGCTGGTATTTGGCTACAACACTGTCGGAAAATCCCTGGTTTGGCTGCCCGTCCAGACTGCCCTGGGTAAAACCAGCCATGTAAATGGCTCCATCAGTGCCGAGGGTGACACTGGTGCCGGCGTCCCATGCGGTACTGCCGAGTAATCGTGTCCACTCGACGCTGAGCGGTGGGCTGTAACTTTCACTGCTACCGGACTCTTCGGTGCCGGTCTTGACCGGTTTTGTCACCTTGCCATCATGGGTTGTAAAATCCAGGGTCGATTTTCCGGTCAGTCCGGCGAATTTGTTTCCGGCCTGATCCACGATTACCGTGCCGGGTATTTCCAGTGAGTAAAGGGTGTTTTTTTGCAGGTCGGTAGCCGGATCCAGGGTAAGCTTGTCCCGGGAAACAATAACCTGTCGGGTATCCGTAATATCCAAAACACGGCTATCCGTGGCACTTTTCAAAAATATATTCCCTTTGGCAGCCAGCCGTATGGGTTCATTGAATGTCAGAACCAGATTGCTTCCAGGCAGTATGCCAGTGGCATTGTCGACGGGTATCGTAGTGGCGAGTTTCGGAGCAAGGGTATCAAGCGTGGTAAAGTTCAGGGTAGTGTCATCACCAATGCCTCCGAAGGGATTGCCTCCGTCGCCGTAAACGGCACCTGCCTCAACCATCACAAAGTACTCACTGCTCGGCAATAAATCCTGAGCCGGGTTGATGGTCAGGTTATTACCCCTGAATGATACCTGTTTGGTATCAGTAACACTGATGATCCGCTCGTCCCCGGTGCCATTACTCAGGGTAATGTTTCCACGTCCGGCTGATACGGCTTCACTGAAGGTCAGCATCAGGTTGCTGTCAAAGGCGATGCCGGTCTGATCATCCGTCGGTGTGGAAGCAGTTAGTACCGGAAACTTGTCACTGATGCCGGTACTGAATGTGGCAAAAGGTTTGATGCTGGCCGCATCCCCAAAAAAATTGCCTCCCATGTCCTGAATTGCCTGATTACCCAGCGTCACCGAATAGGTTCGGTTTGGCTGGAGTGCAACGGACGGATCAATGACGACGGTTGCACCATTGAAAGCTACCTGTTTGGTATCTGCCATCCTGATGGACAGGGTGTCTTTCGTGCTTTTCAGTATAAGGGAGCCTGTACCGGCCTGAACCGGCTCACTGAAGGTCAACTCAATAGTGGTATCACGCGGAACCCCGGATTGCTTGTCGATGGGGGTCACTGCGACCAACGAGGGTACCTTGGAGTCCACCACGGTAAACGTCAGCGGATTTGAATCGTTGAAACCGGCAAACGGGGTTTTTGCCATATCGGTAATGACACCGCTACCGATCTGTACCGAGTAGGTGCTGCCGTCAGTTTGGAGGTTTACCGCAGGATTGATGGTCACCACATTGGTTTTGATGCTGACTTCACGGGGGTTGTCGATATCAATGCTGACCTGATCGGTGCCGTTGGTCAAAACAATGCTTCCGACCCCACGCTGCACCGGTTCACTGAAGGTTAACACCAGATTGCTGCCTGCAGTTACCTGAACGGCCTTGTTGGCCGGAACTGATCGGGTTACAACCGGTGCCTGGTTATCTGTTACCCTAAAGCCGAAAGTACCGGAACCGGGTAATCCCGGAAAATCATTGCCCGACATATCCTTCACGATGCTAACCGGTATCTCAACCGAGTAATCAGAGCCATCACGCAAATCCAGGGCCGGATTGAGGGTCAGCAGATTTCCGCTGATGCTTACCTGTCTGGTATCACTGATGTTTATTGAGCGGTTGTCCAGGTATCCCTTTAACGCGATACTCCCGGTTCCTGCCTGGATGTCCTCACTGAAGGTAAAGACGAGATTGCTGTCCTTCGCAACGTCCCCGGCTCCAGCCGTCGGTTGACTGCTGACAAGTTGCGGGGCGACCTTGTCGGCTACCGCAAACCTGATGCGGGTCGATTCGACCAGTCCATTGTAGCCATTGCCTGACAGGTCGGTAATGACTCCGCTGGCCATTTCAAGGACATAGGTACTGCCATCACTGGCAAAATTGGTCGAAGGATTGATGGTCACCACGTTGTTCCTGAACGATACCTGGGTTTGGTCCTGTACATCAATCGTATGGCTATCAACTCCGTTACCAATAATTATGTTCCCGCTTCCTGCCTTGACCGGTTCGTTGAAGGTCAGGATCAGGTTGCTGTTCACCGACACACGGGTTGCCTGGTTGGTCGGGCTACTCCTCATCAGGACAGGAGCCTGGAAGTCTTCCACGGTGAAATCCAGTGTTGTCTGGTCGGTAATGCCGACGAAAGACTTTCCAGTGGTACTTTTGACCAATGTAGCCGGAATTTGCACTGCGTAATGTTCTCCCTCAACCCAATCCTTGACCGGATTGATGGTCAGGGTATTATTCTGTATTTTAACCTGGGTCGTATCCGACAAATCAAATACCCGCTTATCCATGAGACCCTGCAAAGTGATACTGCCTGTTCCATTGCGAATATTTTCACTGAATACCAGGGTCAGATCAGATGTTTTTGAAACGGCGACTGCATCATCTTCAGGTGTGCTGCTGCTGAGTATCAGTCCGGAAGTGGCGTGTGTATTTTTCATGTCAGGCTCCAGTGCGTTTTAAGGATACATCGGGTTCTGCCACAGTGGCTCTGCGCCATGGCGGGGGTTGGTTGGTACCTGATCCGGATACTGGATCCCGGACAACGTTGGTACGGAATCGGTAGTCCCGGATACGCTCAGGTTTGGCTGAAAGTGGTACTCGCCAGGCGTGCTTGAACCGCAGTGACGGTGTTCGGATTCACGTCTGGGTGGATTTCGTTAGCTATCGTGGCGTCAGGGCGGTCATCCTAACATTCCTGATTCAGAAAAAAAATCACCCAAATGGATGAAACCGCCATTCCGCATCCCTCACCCGGAATTGGCAAAAGTGACATAGCGGTCGCCGAGCAGTGTGAGGAGGGCTTTTGGGGCCGTGGTCAGGCCGACTACGAAACTCTTGAGGGATGAGACGTGCAGGACACTGATGTCGATGAACGACTGAAAAACCCGGCGGGCCGTGGGGCGCGGGTTGGGTTTGCCTTTCTGGTCGGGACAGGTTTGCTGGCTGTGCTGCAAGGCCTCCAGCAGATACGCGCAGGCGGCTGTACCCGTGGGTGACACGAATGACCGGCTCATCGGCGTCACTGTCTGCATACGCCCCATCGGTGTGCAGACTGGTTGAGTCCAGATGACCGATGGGGGTACTCAAACCCAACCGTTTGACCGCCTTGTGCTTGTGGGTCATGGCCATACCATTGCACACAACTTCCGAAGTCCAGTCAGAATGAGGGTTCGGCAGGGGTTTGGCGGCAGCCAGTGCGGTTCGGGGCTTGAATAAAGCGGCGAACTACGGTCTGCTATCGCTTTTCAACCCCACGTCAGAACAGGAATTTTCAGGTGCCGATCCGGGCGATGCCCGCTTGAGGGATGAGTTGTGGGTAATCGTATGCTCTTTCAACTAATGCCTACATCAAGGCTGCTGTCTCTCAAATCTGTGACCTATGAAGGGATCAAGCATATATTTTCCATCGTAAATCAATACTCTTTTGTGGCCACACGCAGAACAGACATCGTATTCAAAACAGGGTGATAGCTCAATCCACGCACCTGATTTCTTATTTAAAAGATAACACTTGTTATGCCTTGGAATGGCATTTATGTCTGTAAATTGGCTTGGTACGTCCTCTCTAATAAACGCGATATTACTTCCTGAAAGGTTGCTGATTCTCACAATAAACTGGTTACCTTGCAGGCGCTGAAGACCGATGACATGGTAGTAGTTGAATTGATAAAAAAATGGATATAGCAATCTTTCTATATTTTCCATAACTGTTATAAATTTTTGAAAATAATCTCTGTAACCACTATTTTCAAGGTTGATATAGCCGTGCCCCCTCTGCTCATTCCTCATTGTAATAATTTCGCT
>CAIVXW010000444.1 GCA_903910005.1 uncultured Methylococcaceae bacterium | reverse complement strand
CGCCGTTTTACGGCTTTCTTGCCGAGAAAGCCATTCTCCATGTCGAGGGGGTCATCGAAGCGGACAATACGGCACCCTTGCCCAGGGCCATTTTTGCCAGCATCACTTCGTCTCTGGGGCGGCTCGGGTATTTCCTGCTGCGGGCGGTTCCGCTGTTGATACTGTTTTTGATACCCGGAATCAACCTGATCGCGCCTTTTGTGTGGATGGGCTTTTCGGCCTGGGTTGTGGGGCAGGAATACATGGCCTATCCACTGGAGGTCAAAGGTCATGACTTTGCCCGCCAGCGGGAAGTGGTCAAAGGGATGCGACTGGGTCTGCTGACCTACGGCGGGTTGGTCATGCTGGGGTTGGCCATTCCGTTGCTGAATATTTTCATGCCACCGGCTGCCGTGATAGGGGCAGCACTCTATCAAAAGGGGCACGAACGGCATGACCTTACAACAAACCCGCAACGATAAAGTGCCGGTCACTGACTGCCTGCGAATCAAGGTGGTGAAGTCCGGTTTGCATGAGTTGCTGCCGCACCTCCGTGAGCGTATAGGCGGCGCACAATGAGTTGAAAAAATCCCGTTGCAGTACGGCGGGTTCGGTGGCGGTGTAGCGTTCCACCAGAGTCCGGGCCGCCGTCTCGCTGCAAGGTCTCAGCAAATCCATGATGAACACCGGACTGCCGGGTTGGCCGTAGCGTTTGATGCAGAGCCAGAGATCAGTGGGTGTCTTGAGGTGGTGCAGCAGCGAATTGGAAAAAATACCGCCGTAACTGTCGCGGGGCAGCACTGGATCAGGCAGGCAGGTCTGGATCAGGTTGATACGGGCAGTCTGGCCTGCCCGGCTGATTGCCTGTTGCCCCCATTGCAGCATGGCGGACGCGCCGTCCACGCCATGAATGACGCAAGCCGGGTAGCGGGCCGCGAAGCGGATCGTGACATCGGCAGCACCGCAGCCCAGATCCAGCAGGGTGACACCATCGCCGCTGAAATCCGGGAAACGTTGGGCAAACCGGTCGACAAACAGGTTGTGTGGTTCGGAAAAATCGGCCAGGGCGTAAGCTTCGGCCTGGTCGGCGTCGTTCATCAAGTCAGGTTCAGGCGTTCTGTTCATGGCAAATAAACCGGCAGATCGGGAAAGCCGCAGGGTACAAAATCAGCCGCAAAATCTCTATAATCAAGTTCCTTTGCAACCCGGGGTTTGGTACCGCCCACGCCTTGTCGTGTTTCCAAGCCACTCAGGATTAGCGGCTCCTCTCCATTCAGGGTCTTCCGGCCCGTTCGGGATGGATGCATCCATCCTGTCATGTCCCCACTATCGTATCCCATGATAAAACAACCCAGACAATCGACCGAATTGAGAGAGGCCCTGCTTGGCCTGGGAAAACTGTTCCGGCAAGCCGTTTTCTTCAGTGTGTTTACCAATTTTCTGGCACTGACTCCCACCGTCTACATGATGCAGGTATACGGGCGGGTGCTGGACAGTCGCAATTACACGACCCTGGCAATGCTTACCCTGCTGGTGGTGATGATGTACATCTTCATGGAAGTTCTGGACTGGGCCCGGGCCGAGATCCTGCACCGTGCCAGCCTGAAACTGGATGATCAACTGAATGATCGCATCTTCAATGTCAGCTTTTACGCAAAGTTGAGGGGTGCCCAGGGCGGCCCGCGTGCCCCTGAGGACATGCGGGCATTGCGGGACTTCATCGCCAGTCCTACCCTGCTGGCCGTACTGGATGCACCGATCTCGCTTCTGTTCATGATACTGATTTATCTCATCAACCCGCTGATGGGATTCATGACGGCCTTTGGTGCCGTTATCCAGATTCTGCTGGCTTTCATGACGGAAAAAGGCACCCAGAAGCTACTGGTTGATGCCAATCGGGGCAGTGCATCAGCCCAGTCCTATGCCCATAACAGTCTGCGCCATGCGGAAGCGATTGAGGCCATGGGTATGCTGGAGTCGATTCACGCACGCTGGCTGGAAAAACAACGCCAGTTCCTGCTGAGTCAGGCGGTCGCATCGGATCGGGCCGGCATCAGTACGGCGTTGTCCAAATTCGTTCAAATCACGCTGGGGTCGGCCCTGCTGGGGTTGGGATCATGGCTGACCGTCAAGGGCGCATTTCTCGATGGCGGTTCAATGATGCTGGTAGCCTCCATCCTGGGCGGACGGGCGGTTGCGCCCATCACCCAGGTCATCAGCCAGTGGAAACAGGTAGTAAGCGCACGGGATGCCTATGACAGGCTGGGGACTTTGCTCGGTAATATCCCCGAGCGTCAAACGGGCATGAGCCTCCCGCCACCCCAAGGCAACCTGTCGGTCGAGGGCGTTACCGCCACCGCCCCAGCCACCCAACTGGCCATCATTCGTGGCATCACTTTTGTCATTCCGGCCGGTGAGGTGGTCGCCATGATCGGGCCGTCCGCTTCCGGCAAATCCACCCTGGCGCGTCTGCTGGTGGGAATATGGCCGTCCGCCTCCGGCAAAATTCGCCTGGATGGTGCCGATGTGTTCGCCTGGAACAAGGCTGAACTGGGTCCCCATATTGGCTATCTGCCCCAGGATGTGGAACTGTTCGATGGCTCCCTGGCGGAGAATATTGCCCGTTTCGGCCAGATAGACAGGGATAAGGTGGAAGCCGCCGCCCGGCAGGTCGGTCTGCATGACATCATCCTGGGTCTGCCCGATGGCTATGATTCGCAAATTGGTGATGAGGGCTGTTTCCTGTCAGGCGGTCAGCGTCAGCGCGTGGGACTGGCCCGGGCCATCTACGGTAACCCCCGGTTCGTCGTACTGGATGAACCCAACTCCAGCCTGGATGAAGCCGGTGAAGCCGCCTTGCTGGCGACCCTGAAGTGGCTCAAGTCCGAAGCAAGAACCGTGGTCATCATTACCCATCGCACCACCGTGTTTCCGGCGGTGGATCGTATTCTGGTACTGCGGGACGGTGTGATACAGGGTTATGGGACACGCGATGAGATCATGGCAGCCCTGTCCGGCCAGCAACCCGCCCCACCTCCGGCCCGGGTTGCGGCAGCAGCCTGATCTTTTAGCCGCTTCCCTCCTTTTTTCGAGGCTTTATGCGCGACACCCCCCCTGTTACCCCCAATCAACCCAGTGAACTGATTGCATCCCTGACCCACCTGAAACGTGAATTTCTGGTGGCAGGTCTGTTCAGCCTGGTCGTCAACCTGATGATGCTGGCCCCCTCCCTGTACATGTTGCAGGTATTTGATCGGGTCATGTCCAGTCAGAACGAATTCACCCTGATCGCGCTGTCGCTGATTACCCTGTTTTTCTTTGTGGTCATGGCCTTTGGTGAGTGGGCACGCTCCCGCTTGCTGGTACGCATGGGAACCCGCATGGATGAGATGCTCAGCTCACGGGTCTTCAGTGCCAGTTTTGAGGCCCGTCTCAACAAGACCGATCAAACCGCCACCAAGGCATTTTCCGATCTCACCAACATCCGTCAATTCCTGACCGGTAACGGTATCATCGCCTTTTTTGATGCTCCCTGGACGCCCATTTACATGGTGGTGCTGTTCATGCTGCACCCGTTGCTTGGCTCCGTATCGCTGTTCGGTGCCCTGCTGTTGTCGGGTATGGCCCGTCTGACTGACCGGCTGACCATGCAACCGCTGGAAAAAGCCCAGGACGCCAATGTCCAGGTCAGTACCTATCTCTCCAGCAAGCTGAGAAATGCCGAAGTGATTGAGGCCATGGGCATGCTGCCCGATCTGCGTCAACGCTGGCTGTCACGGCATCTGCATTATCTGCATCTCAACAGCCGGGCTCATGACCTCAATCACCGCATCCAGGCTGTCACCAAATTTGTGCGTTATACCCTGCAATCGCTGATCCTGGGGGCCGGTGCCATTCTGGTTATCGCTGGCAAACTGTCGCCGGGGGCCATGGTCGCGGCCAGCATCCTCATGGGGCGGGCACTGGCACCGGTTGAACTGGTCATCGGCACCTGGCGCGGATTTTCTTCGGCCCGTACCTCGTTCAAGCGACTGGAAACCCTGTTCGCCCAACATCCGGAGCGGGATACCGGTGTGTTCCATGCAAAACCCAAAGGCCAGGTATCATTCCGTCAGGTGGTTGCAACCGCTCCGGGCCGAACCACCCCCATACTCAAGGGGCTTGATCTGGAATTTTCTGCCGGTGTGGTAACCGGCATCATCGGACATTCGGGATGCGGCAAGTCCACCCTGGCCCGGGTCATGCTGGGCATCTGGCCCCATGTCGAGGGCAAGGTACTGCTGGACGGTGAAGGTCTCAATACCTGGTCGCGCCAGGAACTGGGACCGTATCTCGGCTACCTGCCCCAGGACGTACAATTGTTTGAGGGATCGGTTGCCGCCAACATCGCCCGCTTTGGGGCCATTGATTCAGAGAAAGTCATCCGTGCCGCACAAATGGCCGGTGTGCATGACATGATCCTGCGCTTGCCCAACGGCTATGAAACGCCGGTGGGAGAAGTGGGTAATTACCTGTCCGGTGGCCAGCGTCAGCGGGTGGGACTGGCCCGGGCCATTTACGGCGAACCCAGCCTCATCGTGCTGGATGAACCCAATTCCAATCTGGATGATGCCGGTGAAAGGGCACTGGTGCAGGCCATCACTGAACTCAAGACCATGGGCAAGACCATCGTACTCATCACCCATCGCCTGAACATACTGAGCATCACCGACCGTCTGGTGGCGATGAACCAGGGTGGCATCCAGGCCTATGG
>CAIVXW010000443.1 GCA_903910005.1 uncultured Methylococcaceae bacterium | reverse complement strand
CCTTGCAGCAAAGCCAGCAAACCTATCCCGACCAGAAAGGCAAACCCAACTCGCGCCCCACGGCCCGCTGGGTTTTTCAGTCCTTCATCGACATCAGCGTCCTGCACGTCTCATCCCTCAAGACCTTCGTCGTCGGCCTGACTGCGGCCCAAAAAGCCCTCCTCACACTGCTCGGCGACCGCTATGTCGCTTTATATGCCAATTCCGGGTGAGGGATGCGGAATGGCGGGTCACGTCCAGACCGTGGGCCTGGAGTTCTGCTAACCTTCAATGAGTCGCCCCAGAAATGGGGCGAAGTAATGTTGCCAGCACGGTGCCCTGGTATCGTTTTGCTATCCTTCAATGAGTCGCCCCAGAAATGGGGCGAAGTAATCCCACCACACCACAAACGCATTCACGCACACGTACCTTCAATGAGTCGCCCCAGAAATGGGGCGAAGTAATGCGTATTGGTCGGCACTCTGTTTGGCCTGGTCAATCCTTCAATGAGTCGCCCCAGAAATGGGGCGAAGTAATAGCCTGTCCTTTCGGCCCCGTCATCCCTGAACCTGAAAAGACCAAAGCGCGAACCTCGCCGCGCATCCATCACCTCAGTATTTCATTCCATCCGCACCGCCTTGTATGCGGGTGCGGTCTTGCGCGAACCGGTCGGGTTTTGACGATCACTCCAGGTTCGCGTCGCCGAGAAAAGATAACTGTATTTGCCGTTTTTGCCAATTCTGGCAATCCAGCGTGACCAGCCTTGCGCTGTCAGTTCCTGCACGCTTAAGCCGGGATGCGCCAACAGCATCAGGCGAATCCCGTTGGCTGTGGCCGGTTGATGCGGTAGTACCCATCTTATTTCTTGCCGAGACCCGGCCAGCCAGCGTGCCGGAAACCATGGCAGGGTTTCAAATGCCAGCCATATCGCGGCCATCACGCCCCGGTGGGGTATTTTTTCCAGTTTACCGCCGGTGATGGTGGCACCGTCCTTGATGGCCCCCGGATCCCAGCCCAGATTGCTACAGTCATCGGTATTGAGCCAGGGCTGTAACAAGGCTTCTTCCAATGCCCGTTCCAGCGGCTTTTTCCGCAGCAAGGGGATAATTTCCCTGACTGCGGCAAAAAACTTGATCGAACCTGACGTCATATCCAGCCGACTTTTAGCGAGTCCGTCCTTATTCTTGGTTTGTGGGCCATGCCAGCTCTCATACCAATACGCCTCCAGCCAGATCCGTTCCCTGGCATCGCACTGTTGCATCAGTTCCCGGTAACGCGCCCTGGGAAGTTTTTTGATGCTGTCGGCCCACTTCAATTCAGGTGCCCCTTCGCGGCCATTGAGATAAGCCGTCAGTTCCTCCACCAATTGCGACCACTCGCAGCCTTCCAGTATGGCCCGATGATCCGTCTCCCGCCAATGCAGCCGCACCGGCCAGCCACGGTCGTTGAGAATCCTCACCAGACCCAAAGCGGCGAAAACGGCTTGGGGGTTGTTGATGCGTAGCCCTGTTAGTTCAATCATCGGTTGTTGCTCCATGGTTTTTCTGATTCTTCACGCGATTCTGCCCAATCGGCCAGTCTGACCAGGGTTTCCAGTAGAGCCAGACCCCAGGGGTCGAATGTGGCACTGAGCCGGGCGTGGAGGTCGGGCCAGTCAAATCCGCCGGCCTGTTGCCAAAGTGCCTGGTCGGGTTGGGCCGGTAACCAGCAGCGTCCCCGGCCATGATGGGTAGCGATGAGGTAGCGGATGAGTTCGCTGTCACGCACCCAGGCGGTGCTGGCGATTTCATGCCGCCACCCGGTGGGCAGGCCGGATAATTGTCGGGCCTGACGGGCTTGCTCGCGGGTGCGGGTGATGGATTTGGCCAGCGGTGGTCGCCCTTGTGCGCCCAGCATCTGCTGAAAACGGGTATCCCGCTTGCCGATGTCATGCCACAAGGCCGCTCGCACCACGGCATCCGCTAGGTATTCAGGCAGATGAGGCGGTAACAGGGCACGGGCATGGCGGGCGGTTCCGCGCAGGTGCATGCCGAGGGGAACGGTGACACCGGCTACCTGCTCTGGCTCCGGTGCTCCCAGGTGTAGCAACAGCCCGCCGGGATAGTCGATGAACTGCCAGCTTCCACTCGGGCTAATCCCCAGTTGCGCCAGCCATTCACGTTCATCAAGTGGCGTTTCCATCTCGTAATAGGTACTCAACCATTCGACGGCTTCAACCTGCAAGGCCGGATGCAGGCGACGGCGTCGTTCGCTGTCGCCCTGATCGCTGACAGGCGTGGTGTCGCCCGGTGCCCAGCCCCAGCGGTCACAGCCGCCGTAGTCAGCGGGCAGGATAACCGTCATACCGGGCCGGAGGACGGTGTCGGCTCCGGTGCCCAGTGTCAGTTCGTCGCCATCCCACAAACCGATGAAGGCATTCCGATGGCGTTCTTGCAGCCAACGCTGCAATTCCCAGAGCGGCAGGGTCAGAGTTTCGCGGGTCAGCGGCGGAATAGTGCGGACAATCTCCGGCCAGTCGTCGGTATTTTTACCGAGGTCGGCCCGCCAGACGACCGCCACTTCCGAACGCCGGGTGTTGCCGTGCAGCCAGGGCGATACATCGACCCGGCGTGCCTGGCTGGTCTGAGCCAGTACGGCCAGATCGGCATCACCGAACAGGGGAAAGTCGGGGCGGGTTTCTTCGGGCCATTCGGCGTTCTGCATGGCCTGGGCCGAAAAGTCGATGGCCTGCCTGCGTTTACCCTTGCCGGAACGGGCTTGCAGCCATCTCCAGGCGGTTTTGCTGTCCGAGCCGTAAACGGGATCATCTTTGTCCTCCTTGCAATGGACGATGACACCGGGAGCGGTGGCCAATTCGCCAGTCCGGTTGAGGCGCCCGAAACGCTGACGCAATGCCGACAGTGCGGCACATTCGCTGACCAGGGCATCGAAGTCCAGGTCAGCACCGACCTCGATGGTTTGGGTGGCGACCACAAACAGCGGCTCACGGCCATTGGCCCGACTGCCCGCCAGCAAGCGCGGCAGGTACTCGGTCAGAATGGCACTTCGGTCGGTTTCGCGGATGCGTCCGGTGAGCAGGCAGGCGTCTCCTTTCTCTTGCAAATCATGAAAAACAGCGCGGGCCGTAGCCACCTGATTAACCACCACCGCCACGACCGCCGCCCCGGCTTCACGCAAGGCGGTTGCCTCGTTGACCAGCACCGCAACCCGTTCTTCGAGTTTGCATTCGACCAGCCGGGTGGGTTTGGGAGACGCCAGGCGGTGCTGCAAACCGGGATGGGCGTAATCGTCGTCATCCAGATTGAAGTCGCCGGCCTGACGCGGGGTAGCGGTCAGAAACAGGCAGTGCCACGGCAGCCCCAGGGTGTTGCGGTGCTGGCGTTCCAGGGTTTTCAGGGTGGTGGCAAAGGGTTCTGACAAATGGGCTTCATCCAGCACGATGAGCGCATCCTGCCCGGCCAGCCCGGCATGAAGGGGCGTGACCCAGTGGGAACTGCCATAGGCCCGAAACAACAGGCGTGATCCGAGTTGGTCGATGGTGGTGGGAATGATGGCGGGCCGGGAAGGATCGACCAACCCCAAATCCTCGAGATTCCCCAGTCCGCCGCGCAAGGTGGTGGTTTGCAGACTGGGTAAAGCCTGTTGCAGAAAATCGGCTTGCAAGGCCACCGAATCCACCACCAGACGTCTGTCCACGCACCAGTAAACCCGCTGGGGAATGTTGGACAAACCACACACATGCGCCCAGACCCAGATGTCGAGCACCGAGGTTTTGCCTGCTCCGGTCGGCAAATTCAAGGCACGCGGCCATTGCCCGGAAGCCACTTGCAAGGCCAGACGTGATTGCCAGGGATAAGGCGGATAACTACGCAGGGCCTGATACCAGGTGTCGAAGCCGGGTGTTGGCGGGGGAACGGCTTGTGCTACCGGCGGTGGAGGCTCGGGTGGTGGTTGGGGCAGTTCGGGGACGGGTGAAAACAAATCCAGTTGGCTATCAGGCCACAATCGGGCGGTCATGGGGACTCCGTGTTGGGGGGATGTAACAGATTGATGGTTGAGGCGATTGTGGGGCGACCGGCTAGTCGCCCCTTGCCGGTAGCTTGACCGATGCGCCTCCTTGCGTCGGCACATCCTATAGCTGGCCTTTCATCCAATCGGCTTGAACAGCCCCAGCCCGAAATGGCGTTCAGCCCCCGCCAGAAGTGGGCCGTTGATGGGTTCTGCAAATTCGACGATGGCGTGACGGCGGGGATTGGGATTACGGCGCCGTTGGGTTTCACCGGCATGGGCAGCACCTGTGAGCATGGGGACGGAATGGACGTGTACCTGTTGCGGCAGGGGATAACCGGCCCGGCGGAGGGTTTTGGCCACAATTCTGGCGGCTTCGTCATCGTGGGAAATACGATGATCCAGCACCATCGGCGTGGCGGTGGCCCATATTCTGGCGGGACGCGCCCAGCTACTCCGCCGCAGGGCAAGCCGATTCAGGCGGGGAATGCTGACAGGCAGGCGTAGCCCTTTGTAGTGAATCTCCCGCAAGCGGCTGAAGGCCAGGCGGAGTTGCTGGTCAGCTTCCGCCTCCAGTTCCACCGGCAGCCAGGCACCCAGTCCCATGATCTTACCGCGAGCATAGTCATGACCCACATCCGGCAAAACCGTCCAGGCTACATGGGGGGAGGTCGTGCCATGCCCGTGAATCTGCGGGTGAGCGTGATTCCCCAGAATCGACAGCACGGCCAGACGCAGAGCCTCGGCCAGCAGGGCGGCACAGCGGATGTCTGCCGGTGCGTCAAGCTGGAGTATCAGCCATTCGTTCCATACCGGCTGAAAGGCAGTCGCCAGCCGCTTTTCGCCCTGTACGCGATAGGGGTAGCTCAAATCAAGTTCGGTCGTGGTTCGGCCCCGCTGAAAATCCCGCTCCAGCGTCTCAAAGCGCCCCAGACCGGGCACCCTCAACGCATGATCTCCCACCACATCCGGTATCCAGTTAGGCATCGGAATCCCATCGTCCCCCAGAACCCGACCGATGACCAGACTTTCCCCGTGTCCGATGGCAGTGAGATGTTCGACCGCCTGAGTGATGAACGGAACCGCATCATCGGGCACCGTCCAGTGATAGACGACAGCGGGAGAAACCGGCACGACTTCACAGGTCATTTGTGGTTTGTAATTTGCCCGCTTGAAGGGATAGGAGGGGCTGTGTGCCACCGGTACCATCGCCGCATGGGGCGGATAGTAGTGGGCATCCGGGGCGGTGATGGCAGGCGGGGTTTGTTCCAGGGTGCACACGGCGTCCAGTACATCGGTGCCCAGTTCATGTTCGCAGACTGCCGCAATGAGGGCGGCATAAACCCGGGCCGGTGCAGGTGGCCATTCTGCCTGAGCGGGGTGGGTGGGATCAGACAGCAACACCGGCCCCAGAAACTCAACTTCAAAGGCGATGACCGCCATGTTCATGCTCCGCTGGAGAGGCGTATCAGTTCGAGTAGTGGATCGCTGGCCTGCAATGAAATCGGGGTGGGATTCCAGGCCAGACCGTATTGGCCCAGGGCGTCAATGGCTTCGGTGAGTAGCTTGAAGGCGGTTGCAGTATCCAGATCAAAAGCATCTGTCTGGCTGCCGCCGCAGCGGGCCATCCACGTCATTTTGGTGTAGGAGAGTTCGCAGCCGGAGCGTAAGGCCAGACTGCCGGTTGCGGTGGCTTGCACACTCCAGAGGGCGAGGGCTGCAAGGGCTGTGCGAGCGGCAAGGTCGCGTGCCTCAGCCTCACCGGTTGCGGTGGGGAAAGAATACTTGCGCAGCTCGCCCAGGTGAATGGCACCTTGCAGGCAGATGGCTTTGACATCCATGCCGTCCATGGCGTTACTGCAAGGTACACTGCCATAGCCGAGATTGCTCAGGGCATCTTCCTTCTTCCTGTCACTGCCTTTGTTTTTTTCGCGGGTTTTTGGGGCTTTTTCGGAATTAAGGGTGAGTTGCCCGGCGGTATCCAGGTAAACCTCGGTGACATGTTTGAGTCCCAGGGGATCATTTTTCTGGGCACTGCCGGGACGCTGGGTGGCTTGGGTTCCGTAGATACGGCCCGAAATACAGCGCCGCCACTTGGCTGCCAGTGCCCCGCCTCCGGTGTGACTGTCCCAGGCGCCGAACAGCAGGCTTTCAGGGCTATGGCAGAAGACCGCTGTTGCCGTCCGGGGACGGGCCTGACGCAGGGACGAGCCGATGGAAGATTCGAAAAACGGTTGACTGTTGAGGCTGGAATCGCGGAGATAAGCATCGAAACAGCGATGGGCCAGTTCGCGGCTGTTGACCAGGGGGCTACCGTCCCGAGCCACCACATCAAAGGAAGGTGTCAGATTTTTATCGCGGATGCACGCTTCGAGGCGGTTGGCAAAAGACTGGGGCGAATCCAGCCGGACTTCACCGTGATCGGTGATGAGATAGCGCGGAGGATCTCCCTGTTTTTCAGGAGCGTAAGTAGGCGGTGACACCCGAAAATACTCGTCTTCCGGGGTGGCATCGACCGGGATGAAACGGGCCTGGAAGCTGAGGGCGTGGGCTTCCTTCAGCATTTGCTGTAACGTTGAATAATTCATCGGGGAAATCCTTGAAGCGCATGAAAAAAGCGGCTTTTAGCTTCAATAACGAAAGTTTGTCAAGGGATGTCGCCATCGCTGAACGTGCTGACAGCTCTTTATATCCGCCATTCCGCTCCCCTCACCCGGAATTGGCATATAAAGCAACATAGCGGTCGCCGAGCAGTGTGAGGAGGGCTTTGTGGGCTGTGGTCAGGCCGAGTACGAAGGTATTATGGTGTTATCGGTTTTGCCGTCATCTGGGAACTTTTGGTATGCCGGATATTATGGGTGGCAGTAATGGTCTCCGGTGTCAATCCCCCGGGTGTCCCCATTTGTGTCT
>CAIVXW010000442.1 GCA_903910005.1 uncultured Methylococcaceae bacterium | reverse complement strand
TCACCGTCACCGGCACTCAGTATCAGGCGGTCGTAGACATTCTGGGTAGCCAGCTTGATGATAAGGGTGGCAATCCCTACGTCCACGCCTTTCTGTACATCGCGGTCAAACCCGTGCCCGCACTTGGGACATTTATTATGCAGGGTTTTCAGCTTGTACAGCTTGACCCGCATTTTGGGTCCACGCGGCGGGGCGGTTTTCAGCCAGGTATGGAAGGCATTTTGCTGATCCGTGAGGGGGCTGGGAGTGGAATTGAGGTAATAGCTTTCCACGAAAGATTCACCGGCTTCCCGCTCCAGTACATTTTTGAGCCGCAAATAATCAAACGAGTCCGGTGCGGCTTTCATGAGATAAGCCGCATCAACAATCCAGACGATATTCAAGATAATCTCCCGCTAGTGAGGTTGGGGGTTGGATACAGTATTATGTTAACCAGTGTGTCTGGCCCCTGACCTGATGACTGGTTGAGTCAGTTCAGCGTTTCAACCCGGATCCGCCGAATGGGGCCGTGTATCGCTGCCAGCGATTCGATATGGCGGATGGCGGTGTCCATGTCGTTCTCCCTGACCGGCTGGGTCAATAGTATGATGGGCAGGCGGGTTTCACCGGCCCGGGCTTCCTTTTGCAGGATGGCTTCAATGCTGATGGCCTGATCGGCCAGTATTCGGGTTACATCGGCCAATACCCCTGGCCTGTCTTCAGCCAGCAGACGCAGGTAATAGGCTGAGGTGATGTCCTGCCGTGCCAGAACCGGAATGTCGGCAATGGCCGAGGCCTGAAAGGCCAGATGAGGCACCCGGTTTTCAGGATCTGCCGTCAGGGCACGGGCGACATCGACCAGGTCAGCCACCACCGAAGAGGCCGTCGGTTCGGCCCCGGCCCCGGCCCCGTAGTACAGGGTCGGCCCTACCGCATCACCCTTGACCACCACCGCATTCATCACGCCATTGACATTGGCCAGCAGCCGACGTTCCGGAATCAGGGTGGGGTGTACCCGCAACTCGATACCGGCCCGACTGCGCCGGGCGATGCCCAGCAGCTTGATCCGATAACCCAGGGCTTCAGCGTAACCCACATCAACCGCCTCAATGTCGGCAATGCCTTCAATTGAAACCTTGTCGAATTGCAGGGGAATACCAAAGGCAATCGACGCCAGGATGGTCAGTTTGTGCGCCGCATCAATCCCGCCCACGTCAAAGGTGGGGTCAGCCTCGGCATAGCCCAGCACCTGGGCTTCCTTCAGTACATCGGCGAAATCCCTGCCTTTTTCACGCATCTCGGTGAGGATGAAATTGCAGGTGCCGTTGATGATGCCGGCCAGCCACTCAACCTGATTGCCGGCCAACCCTTCGCGCAAGGCCTTGATGATGGGAATGCCACCGGCCACGGCAGCCTCGAATGCCACCATCAAACCCCGTTCCTGAGCCTTGGCAAAAATCTCGTTGCCGTGCAGGGCAATCAGCATTTTATTGGCGGTAACGACATGCTTGCCGGCATCCAGTGCCCGCATGACCAACTCCCTGGCCGGCTCAATACCACCCATCAACTCCACCACAATGTCAACCTCAGGATCCGTTACCAACTGGAACGGATCTGCCACCAGACGAATGCCGTCCAGATCCAGGGGGCGCACCCGCTCCAGGTTGCGACTGGACGCCAGGCCGATGCGGATTTCCCGCCCGGCCCGCCGGGTAATTTCTGCCGCGTTGCGTTTCAGAACCTGAACGGTGCCTCCTCCAACCGTGCCCAAACCGAGTAAACCGATAATGACGGGTTTCACACTACATCTCCTCGTTAAACTGCGTTGTCTTTGCGTAACATCTGGCGTATCCCGCGCACAGCCTGGCGGGTACGGTGTTCATTTTCAATCAGGCTGAAGCGAACGTGGTCATCGCCGAACTCACCAAACCCGATTCCTGGCGACACCGCGACCCGGGCCTCCAGCAGTATTTTCTTGGCAAATTCCAGCGATCCCAGCGATCGGTAAGGCTCCGGTATGGGAGCCCAGACAAACATGGTGCCCCTGGGTTTTTCCACGGACCAGCCGGCTTCCTGCAAGCCCTTGCACAGGACATCACGCCGCTGGCGGTAGATTTCGCAGATGTCCCTGACGCAATCCTGCGGGCCTTCCAGGGCGGTAATGGCCGCCACCTGAATGGGCGTGAAGGTGCCGTAATCCAGATAGGATTTGATCCGGGCCAGGGCGGAGACCAGTTCACGGTTACCGCACATGAAGCCCACCCGCCAGCCCGGCATGTTGTAGCTTTTGGACAGGGTGAAAAACTCTACGGCGACGTCGGTGGCTCCCGGTACCTGCAGGATGGACGGTGCCTTGTAGCCATCAAACACCAGATCGGCGTAGGCGATGTCGTGTACCACCCAGATTTTGTACTCCCGGGCCAGTTCCACCACTTTGGTGAAAAAGTCCAGTTCCACGCACTGGGCGGTAGGGTTGCCGGGAAAATTGAGAACCAGCATCCTGGGTTTGGGCCAGGAGGTCTTGATGGCTTTTTCCAGTTCCTCGAAAAAATCCACGCCAGGTACCAGCGGAACATGGCGCACATCGGCACCGGCCAGCACAAAACCGTACGGATGGATGGGATAGGCCGGATTGGGCACCAGGACGGCATCGCCCGGACCCATGGTGGCCAGGGCCAGATGGGCCAGCCCTTCCTTGGAGCCGATGGTGACGATGGCCTGGCTGTCGGGATCCAGCTCCACATCAAAGCGTTGCTGATACCACTGGCAGATCGCCCGGCGCAGACGCGGAATCCCTTTTGAGACCGAATAGCGATGGGCCGTGCCTTTTTGCGAGACCTCCACCAGTTTGTCAACGATATGCTGCGGGGTGGGACGGTCGGGATTGCCCATGCCAAAATCAATGATGTCGACGCCTTGCGCCCGCTCCCGGGCCTTCAGTTCGTTGACGATATTGAAGACATAGGGCGGGAGACGTTTGATACGTTGAAATTCTTCCATCAAGGACTCTGTAAAACGGTGAGTAGAGGGCAAGGTTATAGTCCGAACACCTTCGGAAAAAAGCGGGTAAAAGTAACGGTATGCCCCCCGACTGTCAATGTTGACGCATCACAACGCCCAACGCAGGCTGACCGGAGTCCCCCGTAAACCCTTATGGGAGAAGCGGAAAGCAGTATCGCTGTGCGGTTGACCGGTTTGCAACCACAGCAAAAAACGTGATTGCCGGGGCAGGTACAGGGCCGGGCGGTCGCTGCCGGTACCGTTCCAGTCGCCGGCCAGTGCAATGGCATCGGTTTCCCTGGGCTCAACTGAAAATTGCATCGCCGGAACCACGGCATCCAGCGTGTCACTCAGATAAAACAGGCCGGTCTCGGGTTGGTACAGCCCCACCCCACTGATGCCGTCACCGTTCCAGTCGCCCGCCAGCGGAATGGCCCGGGTCGGAGTCTGTTGCAGTCTGAAGTAATAATCGGGCAAACCTGCCGACAGGCTGTTACGCAGGAAAAAATACCCGGTCGAGGGATCGTACAGGCCGATGCCGTCCTTGCCGTCGCCATCCCAGTCGCCGGTCAGGGGCAACCAGCCCCGCCCCGGCAAACCATAGCTGAAGCGGCGGTCGGGACGGGCCTGGTCGACCTGAAACCAGAGCGAAAACAATGATCGGGCCGGATTGTAACAGGCGTATCCATCCTTGCCGTAGCCGCGCCAGTTGCCAAACAGGGGAATGGAGTCCGGCTCCATCCTCAAGCGCAGCATGCGTCCGGTTTCGCCCTTGCAGGGGTCGCGCACCAGCAACAGGTTTTTTGGGGCGTGAAACAGCCCGACCGTATCCGCTACATGCTGCACATCGGCAGAGAGCAAAAATACATCGCGTGAGGTCGGTGTCAGGGTTCGGGCCTCAGCCGGATTGAAGCGATCCTGCAGGTAGCGGGCGTAAGGCGATTCGGCCACCGCTTCCTCTGTGGCGGGCACGGGACGGGCATCCGCTTTGCCCGGTTTGAAAAGACGCAGCAATGGGTTGGAGGGATGGGTTTGACTCATGGCGTTGTCCCGGAGGAAGTGGCAGGCCGGGTGGATTCGCCCCAGCCATAAAATGCCTCTGCCACTGCGGTCAGTGCTTCAGTCGGGCCGGGTTCAACCACCGGCAACGCCTGACTGAACAAATCCATGAGGGCTTGATTGATGGTTTTGGCGGAGGCCTGGAGGGGTAGCAGCAAACCCTGCCCGCTGGCCCGTATCCGTTCGCCAACGGCTCCGATATCAAGGGCCACCGGATAAAGCCCGTGTCGCCAGGCTTCCGACAGGGTGAAGCAGTAGGTTTCCGGCCAGGGACTCAGGAACAGGGCCACCCCGGCCTGAGTGGCGGCGATACGCTCCGGCAGTTGATCTGCCTCGTAGGATCCGCTGATGGAGATATTCGGATACGCCAGCAGGGCCGCGTCGTCACAGCTATAGCCAATCAGGTGAAAATGCAGCGGCAATCCCTGTTTGACCGCCTGTTTAAGCATGCCCTGCAAAATGTCATAGCCCTTGTGGCGACCGATGGCTCCCATGACAATGACCTGATACGGCTGGCTGAGACGGGCCGACACGGCAGCAGCAGTGGCCGGGGTGGCCGTCGCCGGGTGCGGAATGACCACCAGGTTGAGGTTCGGGAAATGCTCGCCAAAAATCGTGGCGACGGTCTGGCTGGGGGCAATTACCCGCCGGGCACCTGCCAGGATACGGGCATAATGCTCGCGCCAGCGGGCGACGTCCTGACCGAATTCAGCAAACTTGTTCCGCAGTATCCGGTGGTTGGTCTCGTCATCATCAAACCCGTTCAGGGCCAGACAACGGTTGCAGGCGGTCGGCTGGTGTCGGGCCTCGTCACAGTAATAGCCTGATTCATCCATCAGGTTGATGCGTGGGCAGATTGGCAAGTAATCGTGCAGGCTCACGTCATAGGCAATCGCCAAAGCCTCAGGGATGTCCCATATCTGCAACGGAAACTGCATGGTTTGATGATAATGGACGTGCCACACGCCCAGATAGCGGAGGTCATCCAGCAAGGCGGCCCAGCGATCCCCGCAGCCGTACTGCAAACTGTAGGGCAGACCCGGCACTGTGAGTTGCCAGAGGCCCGGGCTTTTCGACATCAGTTCCAGTACCGGATAGCCCTCAGTCGCCAAAGCCCGGGCCAGGGTGTCGGCGGCCACCTGGGTGCCACCGCCCAGGCCGTGGATCACGAACAGGACATACCGGTCGGCATGCTGTTTCAGCCACTCACGCACGATGCGGTTGCGGCAGGGGGCCAGCGCATCCCGAGCCTCAAATCGCTCGATCAGGGCGGCGTAGTCCGGATAAATCTGGTTGAGTTTGTTCAGGTTGGACTGAATCCTGTCCGCTTTGCTGGCACCGAATGACACTCCGCCCTCGTGCCACACGAACACGTCGGCAGCGGCCAGATGCCGCCATCCCAGCGTGGCGGCCTTGAGGCAAAAATCATTTTCCTCGGCATAGCCCTTACCCCAGAGGGCCTGGTTGAAATAGCCCACCTCATCCAGCACCCGGCGTTTGATGTACATGCAAAAACCCACCGCCGTGGGAATATCCACCGTGATGCCTGCATTGACCCGGGCGCACAGGGCATCCATTGCGGCGGTATCGAGTGTCTCGGGCTGGGGAATGGTACAGAGAGTGGCATTGTTGGAGAGCGGCGTGACCGTGCCGGTGCTGGCTTCCCGGCGGGCAGCGGCCTTAAGCCGATCCAGCCAGCCATCCGCCACTTGGGTATCGGAGTTGAGCAGCACCACATCGCGCCCGGGGTGCAACTGCATGCCCCGGTTGACGCTGGCCACAAAGCCCTGATTGAGCGGATTTTCCAGCAGGGTCAGCCGGTTTTGTCCGGCCAGAGTACGTAAGGCCGTATACAGGTCAGCTTCCGGGCTGGCATCATCAATGACTACCAGTTCAAAGGCCGTATCGGTGCGGGCCGCCAGCACGCTGTCGAGGCAACGCAGGGTTTGCTCCGGACTTGAATACACCGGCACGATCACATCAACCACCGCATCCGGGCTTGAATACACCGGCATCCGCAG
>CAIVXW010000441.1 GCA_903910005.1 uncultured Methylococcaceae bacterium | reverse complement strand
GTCTGATGTGGTTCTGTTTGTGCTTTTCATGCGCACGAGATACAGGATTTTGGTGGCGTTTTGCAAGAGGCATCACGTGTACGGATTGCTACGACACGCGGTGCCAACGCTCACCCTGGAGAGTGCCGTTGCCAAGGCCGACAAGCCAGATAGCGTTTTGTGTTAGGTTGGTGGCCAAAAAATCTTTTTCATACGTGTTCATGGCTGATTATTGGTATCTGAATTGGAGGGTACCCTGCGAGGAGGGTAGATCACACTCAAGCCGTGTACCGTGCAACCGGTGAACGTCGGCAGAACGCCCACTGCCGAGAACACCACCCGGGCAGGTAGATGCAGGTTGGTTGGTGCGTCCCATCCGCTGCATGTAGGTCACCCGCCAGGCCACTACCCGGTAAATGCTCAGTTGCAGGGCTTCCACCAGTCGATGATTTCCATGGCCTGCCCCGGCGTTTCAACTGTCCGGTAGTATGGGTCAGACGGGGTGCGTTGCCGTTAACCCGTAGTTTCTGGTTGTGCTGGCAGATGACGCTTCACTAACACGGTCAATATCCCCCATCCAGGCCAGATTTTTTCCTATTACCAACTCGGTCATTTCAGCATGATGCGTGTTTTTCATCGGTATGGGTTTCGCCTCAAACCCATACTTTACAGCCAGATGTCGAACTTCTTCTGAATTGTCGTAAGTCATGATGACATCCCCGGCCAGTTCCGAACACTCCCTGAACAGCAAGTCATGATCTACCTGAAAATGGGTATATAGTCGATTCCCGGCATTCTTGCCACCGGCTGTGTAGGGGGGGTCAACAAAAAAGACAACATCACGGTCATCACGATAATTTCTGATAACCTCGAAGGCATCTCCATGATAAAACCTTAACCTCCCAAGAACCCGATCAATATCCCGTATTCTTTTGGCAAGTGTTGCTGGATACCACCTGGACAATATGCCTTTGCCAGCCTCCCCTTTTTTGAGGAATCCTGAGCCGGCGGCTACAATACCACCATGAAATGTCCTGTTTTTTATTATTGTCTGGAATGCTGTTTCACGCAATCCGTTCGGTACTTTTTTGAGCTCCCCCAGTGCATTCTCCCTTGTCATTTCAAAAGTTAATATGCGCCGGGCCAGCCATTCTCCTTCTCCGGCAATAATCGTCTCCCATACTGCAGCAATTTCCCTGTCCAATTCCACCATTAGTACGCAATCAACCCAATCTTCAAACACAGCGGTTAAAGAGACTATTCCGCCGCCGACAAAAGGCTCAATCAGGAGCTTTGGTCTTGCAATCCTGGCTTGCAGCCACTGTCTGAGTCTCGGGATGAACCAGGTTTTACCACCAGGATACCGAAAGAGGCTGCGTTGAGGAACCGAAGCCACGTTAACGGGTTTTGCCGGGGTATTGTGCGACTCAAAGGCAAACAGGTCTTTTTGCATTGGCATTCAGGCGTTGAATGGGTTTTCTATTGTTTGGTTTGCCGGAGGTGATTCCAGCTTCTCATCAACTTTTGATTGGAGGATTTTGAGAAAGCAGTCGATCTTGCCTACCTTGGGTCGTGAAATAGTGTTTAGTGCCTCTGAAAACCTAGTATAAACCGTCTTTGTTTTGCTGAGCCCTAAAGTGCCGTTTTGACCCGCGATCAGGTCATAAACAAGCCATGCAACATCGGCATCTTTTTGCGAGACTTCCGTTAATTTTGGTAGCGTATTGAAAAACGGGGAATCAATGGCAACAGCCATTTTTTTGCCCCATGCATTAAGTATGCCACCTTTAAACATCAGTTGTGGGGCAAGGCGTTTCCGTGAGGATGACAGGAAATCAGGACGTGGGTAGTTTGGTTCGTTTCGCCAGTCCATGTCCCTGTGTGCAGAACAATCGGCCATATAATGAGTAAATGGATCACGCACATTGCCGGAAATATACACGGCTTGAACTTCAAGGGATCCAAAATCAACCACCTTACCTGTTTTGTCATAAGCAACCAGCACAACATCAATGTTACCTGCCGACTTTCCGTCACCGTCGGATAATCTGACTTCGGTTAATGATGTCCAGGTTAAACCTTCCGGAAAGAAAAACTCTGCGGCATCATCGGCAATCAACCATTCTTCCCGGAATCTTATTGGGCAGGTGATAACCGTACTGGATTGTCCGTGATAGATACTACAGACCCCCAAAGGATCTTTCGCCTTGTCCTTGGTACAATTGGGCACTTTATTATTAAAGGGGCAAAGCTTGTTCTGTCTATATCGCTGGGCGCGTTTCGATAGATCAATCGTAGAATGACCGAAGACTTCTGCAAGCGGGTGATTTGGCATAAATTGTAAAGTGATGATCCATAGCCGACCAGGCCGGGTGGTCTATTGCTGTCTTCGATATGGCAGACATCAGCTGTGACAACCCGTCCGCTTCCCCGACACCCCTCCGGGAGGAGGGGTGAACGCTTGTTTCAGTTGATCCCGTTGGCCTGCATGGCTTTCAGCACCGTCTGGCCGATATGGGCCGGGTTGCGGGCGACGTACAAGCCCAAGGCTTCCATCGCATCCATCTTGGCGTTGGCCGTGTCCGATTCACCGGAAATGATGGCCCCGGCATGACCCATACGCCGACCGGCCGGTGCGGCCACACCGGCCACAAACCCTATCACCGGCTTCTTCATGTTCTCTTTGGCCCAGCGGGCAGCGGCTACCTCCTGCGGGCCACCGATTTCACCAATCATCACCACCACTTCCGTTTCGGGATCCGCCTCGAATGCCTTCAGTACGGTGACAAAATCGGTACCATTGATCGGGTCACCACCAATGCCCACGGACGTGGTGATACCCAGTCCCAAAGCCGCCATTTGCTCGGTGGCTTCGTAGTTCAGTGTGCCTGAGCGGGAGACGATGCCCACCTTGCCCTTTTTATAGATGTGGGACGGCATGATCCCGACCTTGCACTCGCCCGGCGTAATGATGCCGGGGGTGTTGGGACCAATCAGGATGGTGTCCCGGCCAATCCGGTAGCGTTGCAGCCGCACCATGTCGTGAATGGGAATGCCGTCGGCGATGGTGACGGCAACCTTGATGCCGGCATCTATCGCTTCCATCAACGCATCGGCATTGTAGGGCGGCGGGACGAACACGGCGGAGACATCGGCTCCGGTGGCGGCCACCGCTTCTGCAACCGTATCGAAAACCGGCAGATGGGCCAGTTCAGGATCAGGATGGAACGTCCCGCCCTTGCCGGGAGTGACCCCGCCCACCACCTGGGTGCCGATCCGAAGGGCATCCCTGGCATGAAAGGTGGCGTGTTCGCCGGTGAAG
>CAIVXW010000440.1 GCA_903910005.1 uncultured Methylococcaceae bacterium | reverse complement strand
GCCGCCTGCTCTGGGGCGAAGCCAACGAGTACCTGCAGGCGATTCTGTTGCACAGGCACGCCCAACCGGCGGGGCTGTTTCATTTGCGGATTACTTGAGGTTGGCGTGTTGAAAAAAATAACGGTGCATGGCTTCAAGTCCATCGAACGGCAAACCATCGAACTGGGTGCCCTCAATGTATTGATTGGTGCCAACGGCTCGGGAAAATCCAACTTGTTGAGTGCCCTGTCGTTCTTCAGGGCATCTGTCATTGGCGATCTGGATGCGCTTGTCAAGCACCTTGGCGGTGCTGACCGCTTGCTGTTTCATGGAAAAAAAACGACAAAATCCTGTTTTTTTTGCTGCGAGCAGGATTCGTTTTCTTATGAGCAAACCCTGGTTCCGGTGGCAGGCGATTGCCTCGCCGCAGTCGGAGAAAGCTTGTCGTTACTGGAGCCGGAAGGCAAACGGTATATTGAAAGCTGGCGAATGTATCACTTGCACGACACATCGGCGACGGCGGCGGTGAAATCCACCTGCAATATCGACGACAACCGTTACCTGCGTGAAGATGCAGCGAACCTGGCTGCCTACCTGTATTGGCTGAAATTGAGGCAGCCGGTTGAATACCGACGTATCGTTTCCATCATTCAGCTTGCCATCCCCTACTTTGAAGACTTCGTGCTGGAGCCTTTGCGTCGCAACGAACAAACCATCCGTCTGGAGTGGAAGCAGCGCAATTCGGATGCCTATTTTGATGCGGATTCCCTGTCTGATGGCAGTCTACGTTTCGTGGGCTTGACGACGTTGCTCAATCAACCCCGATGGGCTATGCCCGGCTTGATTGTGATTGATGAACCCGAGCTGGGCTTGCATCCTTTGGCGATTCGCCTCTTGGCCGAGATGCTGGATGTGGCATCCGAACAGACACAAATTCTGGTGGCAACGCAATCGGTGACGCTGCTCGATCACTTCCCTCCCGGGCAGATTATTGTGGCCGATCATGATGGCCGGGGCAGTACTTTCCGGCGGTTGAAGGCCGACGATTATCAGGTGTGGCTGGAGAATTTCAGTGTTGGCGAGTTGTGGGAAAAAAACGTGTTCGGAGGGCGACCATGACACGGTTACTCGTTCTTGCCGAGGGCGATTCCGAAGAGTTGTTTATCAAGACTATCCTGGCTCCCCATCTCGAAAAATTCGGTGTTTTTGCCTGTGCGACGGGTGTCGTCAGTAAACGCATGGCGAACGGCAGGAAATTTACCGGCGGCAACCGTTGGTTCAATGTTCAGTTGAGCTTGCGTCCGCTGCTCGTGGATTCGGATGCGTGGGTGACAACCATGCTCGATTTCTATGGCTTGCCCGCTGATTTTCCGGGGATATCAGAAGGCTTGACTCATCATGGAAATGCACGGAGCCGCGTGCAGGCAGTTGAGAACGCAATCGCAAAGGCACTGGGAAAACCGCAGCGTTTCATTCCGTTTATCGCATTGCACGAGTTTGAAGCGTGGTATTTCGCTGCTCCAGACAAGGTGGCCGACTACTTCGGCCAGCCTGGCGTTTCCGCCATGATGGCACTTGCCGTTCAAGAGGTTGGTGGCCCGGAGGACATCAATCATGGCAAGGAAACGCACCCCAGCAAGCGTCTGGAAAGCTATGGTATGGGGTTTCGAAAAACCAGTGCGGTGAGCGTTTTGAAGGCTATTGGCCTTGATGCCATTCGTGCAACCTGTCCGCATTTCGATG
>CAIVXW010000439.1 GCA_903910005.1 uncultured Methylococcaceae bacterium | reverse complement strand
GCTGGGGCAGGCCATGGAAATCATCGACTGGTACCGCTGCCGCTGGGATATTGAGGTATTTTTCCACGTTCTGAAGAATGGTTGCCGGGTGGAAGCCCTACAACTGAGTACACGTGCGAGACTGGAACTGGCACCGGGCATTTATCGGGTAGTGGCCTGGCGGGTGGCCTGCATGCAGCAGATGGGACGCACCAACCCGACTACGAATGCACAGAGAGACGCAAAAAAAGAGGGGGACTGAAAATTCCCAAGATGGATGCGATGGAAGCCTTGGGCTTGTACGTCGCCCGCAACCCGGCCCATATCGGCCAGACGGTACTGAAAGCCATGCAGGCCAACGGGATCAACTGAAGCAAGCGTTCACCCCTCCTCCCGGAGGGGTGTGAAGTGGCGATGCGTCCGCGCTCGCGGAAACCAATGGGTGACGGGTTGATTGACCGGGCAGCGGCGTTTATCATGCCGCCGTGTCTCAGGTGCCTGCCGATCCCTTCGGCAGGTTAAACGGGAAACCGGTGCGTCGTTCCACGACCAGTCCGGTGCTGCCCCCGCAACGGTCAGCGAGTCAAGGAGCCTCACAAGCCACTGTGCCTTCGGGTATGGGAAGGCGGGGTTCCCGGGTTTTAACCCGCTCGCAAGCCCGGATACCGGCCTGCGACAGGCGGGTGATTGGTATCACCCTGACGCTCATCGCCGTGCGGGTGTGCCCGGCCAGCTTCCCCTCTGATTCTCCATGAAATTTGAACCTGTCCTTTGGGTCGGCACGGCATCGCTGTGGCTGGCTTCGTCCTTTTGTGCGGCGGAAACCACGCCGGAACTCCCCCTCACCCTGGTCACCGCGACCGGCATCGAACAAGCCGTCACCGAGAGTCTGACCAGTTCAACCGTGATCGACCGCGAGGAAATCGAACGCCGTCAAGCCCAGTCCGTGCAGGATGTGTTGCGGGGCGTCCCCGGCATGGCCATCAGTAATGACGGTGGCCTGGGCAAGAACAGCTCGGTTTTTTTGCGGGGCACCAATTCCGATCATGTACTGGTTTTGATCGACGGCGTTCGGGCCGGGTCGGCGACCCTGGGCATTGCCGCCTTTCAGGATATTCCCATCGACCAGGTGGAACGAATTGAAATTGTCAGGGGGCCGCGCTCCAGCCTGTACGGCTCGGAGGCCATTGGCGGGGTCATCCAGATTTTTACCCGCAAGGGCCGGACGGGGCTACGACCCTCGCTCAGTGCTGCCGTCGGCAGTCATTCCCTCTACAAAACCAGTGGTGGTCTGTCCGGTGGAACCGACCGGGCCTGGTTTAACCTGAATGGCGCACGACTCGAAACACGCGGCTATGACGTGCAACGGGGCAGTGAACCGGATCGGGACGGTTACCGCAATACCTCAGGCAGTGCCCGGGTCGGTTATCGTTTTGGCAGCGGTCTGGAAATTGAGGGCAACCTGCTTCAGGCAGAAGGCCATAACCGTTTCGATGGCAGTTCCCAGAACAATTCGGCGGTGGTGCAGCAGATGGCGGGCGGTCATCTGCGGTATGCCCCGCTGGCCTTCTGGCAAACCACGCTCCGGGCAGGCCGAACACTGGATGAATCGGCCAATTACCTCAACAAAAACTTCAGCAGTGCCTTCAATACCCAGCGGGTGAACGTCACCTGGCAAAATGATTTCACCATAACGGACGGCCACCGCGTTTCGCTGGGGCTGGATTATTTTAACGATCAGGTCAGTGGCACCACCGATTACCGGGTCAGCAGCCGTGACAACAAGGCCGGGTTTGTTCAGTATCTGGCCAGTCCGGGGGCCGTCGACATACTGCTGGGTGCCCGTTACGACGACAACGAACAGTTTGGCAGCCAACCGACCGGCAATGCAGCCGTTGGTTACCGTTTTGCCAACGGCATTCGGCTGTCGGCCAGTTGGGGCAATGCTTTCAAGGCGCCGGCCTTCAACCAGTTGTATTTCCCCAATTACGGCAATCCTGACCTGCTGCCGGAAACCTCGGAAAGTTGGGAAACCGCCCTCACCGGGCGTCATGCCGGCATCGACTGGGCCATCAATGGCTATCACACCGAAATTGACAACCTGATCAGCAGCGTGTGCGACAGCAACTGGAATTGCACGGCGGTCAACAGTGACCGGGCCCGGATTCTGGGACTGGAAACCCGGTTGGCCACCCGGATACTGGACTTCGACCTGGCGACCACCCTTACCCTGACCGAACCGCTCAACCTGACGCCGGGAGCCAGTGAGGGACGGGCCTTGCCGCGCCGTCCCCGTTCACTGTTCCGTTTTGATCTGGATCGCAGTCTGGGCCGTTTCCGGTTGGGAGGCAGCGTGTATGGCGAAAGCCGCCGCTACGATGACCTGGCCAACACCCGCCCGATGCCGGGTTTCGTGACGGTTGACCTGCGCGGCACGGTTGATCTGAGTCGGGGGCTGACACTGGAAGGACGCATTATCAACCTGCTGGATCAGGACTACCGCACCTCCGGGCTGTACTACCAGGATCGGCGCAATTTTCTGGTGGGCCTGCGCTATCAGCCAGCGGGTTTCTGAGCCTGTGAAGGAATCAGACTCGGCACGAGCGGGCGGAAGACACACTGTATAATCCGTCCGACCGGATCCCTTGCCAGCCTGTCTGGCCGGACTGGCAAGGGGGTTGCGCCGTCGGGCTTCCTGCCGCCTAGCCGCCTGACCGGGCCTTGTAGAGAGCCTTGTAGCGTGATTCGATGCGGTTTTTCCTGCCGCTTGAGCGTCTTGCCCCGGTGTCCTGCCTGCCCGCCATTCGGTTTCTTGTCCTCCTTTGGCAGTCCGGGCGCGGTGGTTTTTTTCTTGAACCCGTCACTGCTTGGGCGGCTGGTGGCTGTTCGTGCTGTCGATACCCAAACGATGACGCAACTCGGCGTTCTCCGCCTTGAGCTGGTCGATTTGTGCCAAAAGCTGCTCGTTTTGTGCTGAAAGTTGCCGTATCAGCACTTTTAAGGATTCGATGTCGTTGGGTAACTCTGTCATGCGGGTTAGTTTAGCAGGTCAGGGAGGGGGGGCTAAGTAGTTACGAAGTGTTTTATAACCGTCAGCGCAAGCATTCGACCCTCGATTACCAAACGCCCGTGGAGTTTGAACAACAGCGTCAACACGTTGCCTGACTTTTTGTCCGGAAAAACCTTGCCATATCAGGGTGACATTTACTACGCGGCAACAGAAGAGTAATACACAGGCTATTACTCCCATGTTACTCCAATAATGGCCACTTTCTTTTGGATTTCCTGTCAGGAGTCCCGTAGATGTGACGAACGATGTTCGACATCTGAACGGGGGTATAGGGCGACCCTCTGGCCAGGTGAT
>CAIVXW010000438.1 GCA_903910005.1 uncultured Methylococcaceae bacterium | reverse complement strand
GGGGCTCGACCGTGACGTTTGCCGAGCGAGGCATCGGCGATGCCCTGATTACCTGGGAAAACGAGGCCTACCTGACGCTCCGGGAATACGGTGCCGACCGTTTCGAGATCATCACGCCCCCGGCCAGCATTCTGGCGGAACCGCCGGTTACGGTGGTGGACAAGGTGGCTCAAAAACACGGCACGGAGGCAGTGGCCAAGGCTTACCTGGAGTACCTCTACAGCCCGGAGGGGCAGGAACTGGCCGCAAGGCATTACTACCGCCCGCGGGATGCCACGGTACTGGCCCGTTACGCCGCTCAGTTTCCACGGCTGGAACTGTTCACCCTGACCGATATTGCCGGTGACTGGAACAAGGCGCAAACCACCCATTTTGCCGAAGGCGGCGTATTCGACCAGCTCTATCAGGCAGGTCGACAATAGTTGGGGGGTATTGGCTGATGTTCCGGAATACCCGCGTCCTGCCCGGGTTCGCCCCAACCCTGGGATTCACCCTGCTCTATCTGAGCCTGATCGTGCTGATTCCCCTGTCTGCCACCGTGGTGAAGAGTGCGGGACTGGGGCTGGAGGGTTTCTGGCAGGTCATCACGTCACCCCGGGTGATGGCTTCCTACCGGCTGACCTTCGGCGCGTCGTTGTTGGCAGCCTCGATCAATGCCGTGTTCGGCCTGCTGGTGGCCTGGGTTCTGGTACGTTACCCCTTTCCCGGTAAACGGGTGGTCGACGCCCTGGTGGATTTACCGTTTGCCTTGCCAACCTCGGTAGCCGGTATCGCCCTGAGTTCCCTCTATGCCGATCAGGGCTGGATGGGTGCCGGATTCGCGGCACTGGGGATCAAAATAACCTACACCCCGCTGGGCGTCGTGGTGGCCCTGACCTTTATCGGGCTTCCCTTCGTGGTCAGAACGCTTCAACCGGTACTGGAGGATTTTGAGGCAGAACTGGAAGAGGCTGCCGCCAGCCTCGGAGCCAGTCGCTGGCAAACCTTCTGGTGGGTGATTTTTCCCACCCTGCTGCCGGGCCTGCTGACCGGATTCGCCCTGGCCTTCGCCCGCGCCGTGGGTGAGTACGGATCCGTCATCTTTATTGCCGGCAACATTCCCATGGTGTCGGAAATCACCCCGCTACTCATCATTACCCGGCTGGAAGAATACGACTACGCCGGAGCTACCGCGCTGGCGGTTTCCATGCTCGTCGTTTCGTTCAGCCTGCTGCTCATCATCAACGGGCTGCAACGCTGGAGTCAGTTAAGCCGACTCTGAGGAATTTATGTCTTCAACCCTGACGTCCCATATCCGTACCGAGCCAACCTGGATACGGATCATCCTGACCATGCTGGCCCTGCTGTTCCTGATCGGCTTTCTGTTCATGCCACTGCTGCTGGTTTTTAGCCAGGCACTGGACAAGGGGCTGGCGGCCTACTTCAAGGCTTTGCTGGAACCCAACGCCCTGGCCGCCATTCGTTTGACCCTGCTGACGGCGGCCATTGCGGTTCCTGCCAACCTGCTGTTTGGCATTAGTGCCGCGTGGTGTATCGCCAAATTCGAGTTTCCCGGCAAGAGTCTGTTACTCACCCTGATCGACTTGCCATTTTCCGTGTCGCCGGTCGTTTCAGGCCTGATCTATGTGCTGTTATTCGGTGCCCAGGGCTGGTTTGGACCCTGGTTGCAGGAACACGACATCAAGCTGATATTTGCGGTACCGGGCATCGTGCTGGCGACTGTTTTCATTACGTTCCCGTTCGTGGCCCGCGAACTGATTCCCCTGATGCAGGCTCAGGGTAGCGAAGAGGAGGAAGCCGCCATCATGCTGGGTGCGTCCGGTTGGCAGACCTTCTGGCGGGTCACCCTGCCGAACGTCCGCTGGGGTTTATTGTACGGGGTGGTGCTGTGTAATGCCCGGGCCATGGGGGAGTTTGGCGCGGTGTCCGTGGTATCCGGTCACATTCGCGGCCTCACCAACACCATCCCGCTGCATGTCGAGATTCTCTACAACGAATACAACAGCACAGCGGCCTTTGCCGTCGCTTCGTTGCTGGCTCTGCTGGCCCTGATTACGCTGGCTGCCAAATCCCTGCTGGAGTGGCAACTGCACCGCCAGGCCCAGTCCCGCGCAAACGATTGAACCAACCCGTTTTCCCCATGAGCATAGAAATCAAGCAGATTGAAAAATCCTTTGGCCGGTTCAAGGCACTCAAATCCATTGACTTCGCCGTCGAAAGTGGTGAACTGATTGCCCTGCTCGGCCCTTCCGGTTGCGGCAAAACCACCTTGCTCCGCATTATTGCCGGTCTGGAAACGCCGGATAAAGGCTGCATCCTGTTTCATGGCGAAGATGCCACCGACCGCCACGTGCGTGACCGCAACGTAGGGTTTGTGTTCCAGCACTATGCCCTGTTCCGCCACATGACCGTATTTGAAAACATTGCCTTTGGTTTGCGGGTCAGGCCTCGCTCGCAACGTCCCCCCGAAGCCGCCCTGCGTCGAAAAGTACACGATCTGCTCAATCTGGTACAACTCGACTGGTTGGCGGATCGTTATCCACCCCAGTTATCCGGCGGACAGCGTCAGCGTATCGCCCTGGCCCGCGCCCTTGCGATAGAACCCAAAGTACTGTTACTGGATGAACCGTTCGGTGCCCTGGATGCCCGGGTACGCAAGGATTTGCGTCGCTGGTTGCGCCGGTTGCACGATGAACTGCATGTCACCAGCGTATTTGTGACGCACGACCAGGAGGAAGCCCTGGAGGTGGCCGACCGGGTGGTGGTTCTGAACGAGGGGCGTATCGAGCAGATCGGTACTCCGGAATCCGTGTACGATCACCCGGCCAGCCCTTTCGTTTACCAGTTTCTGGGCGATGTCAACCTGTTTCACGGTCGGGTTCACGAAGGCGAGGCCCAGATCGGAGACGCCCGAATCATCTGGCCGGAGCAGTCTCCTCAGGACAGTGCCGTTTTCTACGTCAGACCGCACGAAATCGACATAACCCGTACAGCCGAGTCGACGGCGGCCATTGCTGCCTGCATCAGTGACATCCGCACGCTGGGTGCCACCGTACGGATTGAACTGGAACGCAGCGACGGCCAGGGACTGGTCGAAGCTGAACTGGCACGGGATCAGTTCAGCACACTCGCCCTGACTAAAGGCGAAGTGGTTTACCTGCAACCCAGACGGCTGAAGCTGTTCAGCACTGTTGCAGAAACAACAGGCCAGTAACACCGATTGTTGTCAGATCAGCACGATAGGTCGTGCAAACCGGCACAAAAGCCTATTTCAAGCGGTTTTTATGCTGGCACGAGGTTTGATGAAGGGGGTTGTACGCACAAACTTCAATCAACCCTACTTACGGAGTCAATCATCATGACCACACAACCACGCCAACGTCCACTTGCCGCGCTGCTCATTGGCACCCTGGCCGGTTCTCAATCGGCCCTGGCCCTGCCTCCCGGCACACCCTTGCCAGACAGGGATCACACCCTCTATCTGGCTGGAGGCGCTGCACAGGATCCGTCCCTGGACGAACTCATCCGGGATAACCTGGCTCTGCCCGGTACCTTTGACGTGTACTACGACAGCGGTACACCCAACGGGGCCAGGTATCGGGCCTATTTCTTTACCACCGATGGCACCAAGGTACCGGGACTGTCCGGGACGCAGAATGTGTTGATTTACAAGCGTTCCAATGGCGGAGCCGGGTATGGTGTCATCCCGCTGATTCAGGATCCACCACCGCCGGTCAAGCAGCTTGATTTCACCCCGGCGGGTTCGTGGACACTGGATTCAGTCAATAATCGTTATGTCGTGTCCGCCACCCAGACCAGTCAGTTTGCCGATGCCGGTATCACTGGCGTCAATCCACAGCTGCTGAGTACGGGAAACTACCCGCTGCCGGTAGGAACCGGTGTCGGTGACACGTTCAGCAGCAAGGAAAATGTGGCCAAAGCCGTGCCGGAACGCCTGACTGTCGTACCCGCCGGTGGACTAGCCTTCGGTCTGGCCGTGACCAAAGACCTTTACAAGGTGCTGCAGGCCGCGCAGATTTACAGCGGAACCCTGCCGACCGACACCCCGCTGGATTCGTGGGACTCGCCGGAACGGATTCCAACCCTGACCCGGCAGTTCGTGGCGTCACTGCTGGCAGGCAGGGTTAAATACTGGGATCAGGTCAAGGTGTTCAACCCCGCCGGGATTGGCAAAACCCTGCCCGAAATAGCCACGGACAACGGCATTCCCCTGCCGACCGCGGTGGCCG
>CAIVXW010000437.1 GCA_903910005.1 uncultured Methylococcaceae bacterium | reverse complement strand
TGAATCCGGCCCGTGTTGCCCCCCTGCCGCAAGGCCACCAGTGGTTTCTGGATTTCAGCCCCGAATCCGCTGCGGCCAGCCTGGAACGGCCGCCGCAGAAAATCACCTTCACCATGACCTTCGGCGCAGATCACAAACTGCGAAGCTGGGGGTTTTCTCCGCTGTTCCTGGAAATGGCCCCGCCCGCTTTTCTGGAGGCCTCCATCCGCTCCCTGGGCAAGGGCACCATTTTGCAGAGCCATCGACAACTCAAGGTCGATTACCACGATTTGCCACGGATTGAAGCCGCCCCGCCCGGACTGGACGAGGTGGTCAAAGCCCTGGGACAACCGGGCGAAATCCAGCGGAAGGATGCGCTGGATGTCTATGTCTACCGCTTCAGGGCGGATTCCAGCGCGACAGACAACGATTACGAGGCCAGACGCCTGGCTGAGGCCAAACTGTACATGGATCCCGCCAGCCGCCGCCTGGTAAAAATGTCCAGTCGTTTTGCCGGCCTTAAAATATCCATTGACTACCGAAAAATGAGTACCACCCATGTCACACGATAACACCCGTTTCGATAACGTATCCGTCATCAAGCAAGCCAATGTTTACGGCGACCGCTGTGTCAGCCACACGGTGATGTGCGCCGATGGCTCCAGAAAGACGGTTGGCGTGATTTTTCCGGCCACGCTGACCTTCAACACGGCGGCGGCAGAAGTCATGGAAACCCTGAGTGGCTGTTGCCGTTACCGGCTGGAAGGCCAGGACTGGCAGACCGTCAGTGCCGGGCAGCACTTCAGCATCCCTGCCCACTCGCGCTTTGAGATTGAGGTCTCGGACGAACCCTACCACTATGTCTGCCATTTTGAGCAACCGGACTGAGGCTGTGGCTCAGGAGGGCTGTCGTTCATGACGCCGTCTGATCACCTCTGCCAACTGATACACCGCCATGGCGTAGTAGGTGCTGTGGTTGTAGCGGGTGATCACGTAAAAGTTTTCGTGGCCGAGCCAGTGTTCTTCTCCCTTCTCCACGCCCAGACGTAAAAAACGAAACACCGGTTCCGCCTGACCGGCAGCGCGTCCCGACCCAATCTCCTCCGCCGGTTCAATCCCGTAGGCTGCCAGGCGGGACAGGCTATAGGGTTTGTCATAACCGTATTCCAGTTCGCGGTACTGTAACCCGCTGGCTCTGGCCCGGGTCACGACGGGTTCACCCGGCTTCCAGCCATGCACGGCAAAATAGCGGGCGACGCTGCCAATGGCGTCAGCCGGATTCCACAAATCCCGACGGCCATCGCCGTCCAGATCTTCTGCCCATTTGAGAAAACTGCCCGGCATGAACTGGCTCAGCCCCATGGCTCCGGCGAATGAGCCTCTGGGTTGGGCCGGATCCAGCCCTTCACTGCGGGTCATCAGCAGGAAATTTTCCAGTTCATCGGTGAAATACCCGGCCCGGCGCGGATAATCAAACGCCAGCGTAGTCAGGGCATCCAGTATCCTGTCCTTGCCCAGATTGGCCCCATAGGCGGTCTCCACGCCGAGTATGCCCAGGATGATGGCCTCCGGTACGCCATAGTGCCGACGGGCGGCACTCAGGGCGGCGGCATTGCGCCGCCAGAACTCAACGCCCCGGTTGATGTGATAATCCCCCAGAAACTGGCTGCGGTAACGGCTCCATCCGCCCGCCCGTGGCGACTGGATGCGGTTGGGTACCGGTGAGGGGGTGTCACGTGCCATGTAATCAAGCGTCCATTGCTTGCGTCGTGCCCCGGAAAAAAGCCCCAGCAGATACGCCCGGGGAAAGCCGTGCCGCAGTTCCATCTGTTGTATGAAGGCCTCAAGGGCCGGATAACCGGCATAGTCGCCGCTTAACCGCTCGGCATGATACCCGCCTTGCAGTCGGGGATAGTCCGGTGGGTGGTGGGCGGGACGGCTGACCGGTTCAGGGTGGGGAACCCCCGCAACAAGGGGTCCAACCGGATGGGGGGAACGACCGGAGCAGCCACTCAACAACAGGAGCAGCGGCAAAATCCGGGAAGGAATCGAAGCAAACAGCATGGGGACGCACCATGAAAATGGGCGGATTACCCCGAGCCTTGCGTCAGGCCCGGGGAATCCGCCCGTGCGGTTTCAGTCAGGCTGACAGTCAGCCATTGCGGGGAGGACGGCGGCCCTGAAAGCCGCCACCGCCCTGATCCGTACGGGGACGGGCCTCGTTCACCCGGAGGGTACGTCCCTTGAGTTCAGCCCCGTCCAGTTGTTTGATGGCCTCCCCGGCGGCGGTCTTGTCCGGCATCTCGACAAAACCAAACCCCTTGGAACGCCCCGTAATTTTATCCATCACTACATTGGCCAGCGAAACCTCGCCAAACCGCTCAAAGGCCTGGCGTAAATCATCATTATTGACCTGATAGGACAGATTACCGACATAGATATTCATCTCAAAGACACCTTTGCAACATGGCTTTACATGTGCCATTCATTCGGTAAATCCATCAGCCGCTCAACGAATGGCACGAGATCAAGAACTGATGGCTGCGGTTTTTACCCTGCAATCAACGTATCGTCGACAGGGTGAAAGTCTTGCGTGAAATTTTTACCGGATTGGGTCAGTGCTTCGGCATACGGCATGCCGGGCCTGGCTCCCAGGCGGGTACAGCACCAGGCACCGGCTGCGCTGGCGTAGTGCAGCAGGGTTTGCCAGTCGTAATTGCGGGCCACTGCTGCCGCAAATGCGGCGTGAAAGGCATCCCCCGCACCGGTGGTATCAACGGCCTCGACCGGAAACGCCGCCAGGCTGCCGCTTTCACTGCCCCTTTTCCATAGCAGACCCCGCTCCCCCAGGGTAATAACCACTGCCGCCGCCTGCCCGGACAGAGCCTGAAGGGCACGGGGAGGGTCATCCTCCCCCAGCCATTGACGGGCAAACTTCTCCGAACAGACCAGATAATCCACCCTGAACATTAAAAACTCGGTGCCCCGGTGCAGCGAACCTGCATCGACCACAGTTGCGATCCGTTGCCGCCGGGCCTGTGCCAGCAGTGGGGCAGAGAGTTCGGGTTCATGGCCATCGAACAACAGGGTTTTGCAGGTGAGGGTGGAAAAATCAAGCGCACTGGCCGGAACTGGAGACGGGTTGCCCTTGTAGTTGATGAGTGCCCGCTCACCGTCCGGCTTGACCAGCACCACCGAAAGCGGCGTGGGGGCATCGCCCCGAACGATCCAGCGGGTGTCGACCCCTTCGGCCCTGAACTCGGCCCAATGGGCCTCACCGTAAATATCCCGGCTCAGATAACCGGCCCACCCCGCCCTGAGGCCGAGTCGGGCCACCGCCACCGCAGCATTGGCTGCCGGGCCACCGCCACAGCCCAGCAGGGTAGTGGCGACCATTTTTTCATCCGCCGCCGGATGGTGGGGAACGGTCATGATGAGATCGTGCGAGGCATGCCCCACGCACAGTACGTCCAGGGCGGTATCGCAATCGGTCGACATGGGGCGGACTCACTGTTTGTCAAAGCCAAGAAAATTCCAGACCCGCTCGAGCAGCGAATGCCCCACCAGATCACCGGCTTGCCCCGGAACGCCCTGGGCGTAATTGAGTTGGTAAACCTTGCGGATATCCTCGGCCAGATCGTTCATGTCCAGTTTGCGGTAGGCTTCTTCCATGATCTGCAGGGCTTTGGGAACGGCGGGGGTGCGCTGGTATTCCCTTACAACAGTGGCGGCCCGCTGGGCGGCAGCCAGATAGGCCTTGCGTCGCAGATAATAATCGGCCACATGGATCTCATGCAGGGCCAGGTTGTCGCGGAGGGCGATCATGCGCTGGCGGGCATCGGCCACGTAGGCACTGTGGGGATAACGCTGGGTGAGGGATTCAAATTCCTGGTAGGAGTCCAGAGCCGATCCTGAGTCGCGCTGGGATGAATCGGTCGGCAGAAAACGGTCAAGAAAGCCGATTCCCCGGTTATAATTCACCAGTCCCTTGATGTAATAGGCATAATCGACGTTGGGATGCGTGGGATTTTGCTTGATGAAGCGATCGGCTGCCGCCAGGGCGGATTCCGGTTCATCATTCTTGTAATAGGCGTAGGCAATGTCGAGCTGGGCCTGGGTGGCATAATTGCCGAACGGAAACCGTGCTTCCAGTTTTTCATACAGCTTGACAGCCTTTTCATAATACTTGCTGGTCAGAGCCTTCTTGGCTTCAGTATAAAACTGCTCGGCTGTCCAGTCGGCATATTCATCCTTGTCCTTGCCGGTATCGGCACAGGCCGACAGGATCAAACCCAGGATCAAAACCCGGAAAATTTTGCTTGTGAACCGCATAAATCAAAATATGGGAGTTGGGGCTGGTGATGCAGCAGGGCAATCCCCGAACACAGAGGCTTCGGTTTTGCCGCCACCGACCCAGTATACCCTGAAGGACTCCGTCTCCCAAATGGCCCCGAAGTCCCCGCTGAGCCTTGAAATTCCGCCCCGACTGGCCGGTTTCCGGCTGGATCAGGCACTGGTTGAACTGTTGCCGGACTATTCCAGAAGCCGTCTCCAACTCTGGATCAAAAACGGCGCGGCCCGTCTGGATGGCCGGACGGTGGTTCCACGCCACACGGTATGGGGCGGCGAGCGGGTCGAACTCATGACCGAAGCCGAACCGGCCACAACCGTTGTGGGCGAGAATATTCCCCTTCGCCTATTGCATGAGGACGACAGCCTGTTGATTCTGGCCAAACCGGCCGGACTGGTGGTTCATCCGGCGGCGGGACACGCCGGTGGTACCCTGCAGAATGCCTTGCTGCATCACGCACCGGAACTGGCTGCCATTCCCCGTTGCGGGATTGTGCATCGGCTGGACAAGGACACGTCAGGGCTGCTGATGGTGGCCAAAACCCTCAAAGCCCACAAAGCACTGGTTGACCAACTCCAGGCTCGCAGCGTACACCGTGAATACCTGGCCCTGGTACAGGGTGCCATGACCGGCGGCGGTACCCTGACTGACCCGCTGGGTCGGCATCCCACCGATCGCAAACGTTTTGCAGTGCGTCGGGACGGAAAACCGGCAGTGACCCACTACCGCATCGAGACCCGCTACACCGACCACACCCTGTTGCGGGTCAAACTGGAAACCGGACGCACCCATCAGATTCGGGTACACCTGTCACATATTCACTACCCGCTGGTAGGTGACCCGGTCTATGGCGGACGCTTGCGCCTGCCCCGGGGAGCCAGCGAGGCACTGATCCAGGCATTGCAAGCATTCAGGCGTCAGGCCCTGCATGCTGAATCGCTGGGATTCATTCACCCTGATTCCGGCGAGTGGGTTGTCTGGCAAGAGCCCTTGCCAGACGATTTTGCCCGTTTGCTGGCCGCGCTGGGAGAAAACCCGTGATCCCCGGCTGGCTTGAGGCCGACTGGCCCGCCCCGCCCGGCATCCGGGCAGGAACCACCCTGCGGCACGGCGGCGTCAGCACGGGCCATTACGCCAGTCTCAATCTGGCGACCCACGTGGGTGACCGGCTGGCATCGGTGCTGCGGAACCGGCAAAACCTGGCTGCCAGGCTGCAACTGCCCTCGGAACCCTGCTGGTTGCAACAGGTACACGGCACGGCGGTAGTGCGAGCCAGCGGTCTAAGCGACGATCCTCTCGTGGCTGATGCCGCCCATACCAGCGAATCGGGTGTGGTGTGTGTGGTGATGACGGCTGACTGCCTGCCGGTACTGCTGTGTTCGGCTCAAGGCCATAGCGTGGCCGCCCTTCACGCTGGCTGGCGTGGACTGGTCGGCGGAATCATTGAAACGACCGTGGCAGGGATGGACGCGGCTCCCGCCCTGGCCTGGCTGGGACCCGCCCTGGGCACGCAAGCATTTGAAGTGGGGGACGAGGTACGTGATGCCTTTCTGGCCCGCAGTCCGGCCCATGCTGCCGGGTTTCACCCCGGTCGGATCAGCGGCAAATGGCAGGCTGATTTATACGGATTGGCCCGGCAGATTCTGCAAGCCCAGGGCATTACCGCCATCCATGGCGGTCATCACTGTACGGCTTCCGAACCGGAACGGTTTTTCTCTTACCGGCGCGACGGCAGCGTAACCGGGCGCATGGCCAGCCTGATCTGGCGTGACGGGTTGCTACTTTAGTGGTGAGTGGCGCGGCCATCCTGGCCGCGTGGTGCGCGAGTGGCGAGTCGCAGGTACCACATGCCTGCCACTGACCCCGGGCCGCCGCCAGTGTGAGTATGGCCGCACTCCCGGGATACCATTCCGTCCTTAACCGGAACTGACGCCACCTTACTGAACCAGTTCGTCGAATGGCTGGATTGGACCCAGTGCCGCATCACGACCTTCCCTGCCCACTGCCGGTATCACCATGACCCGGTCAGCCGCCATCATCGGATTGGCCGCTGAAGCATTGGCCTTGTGACCGTGAGGCACCCGTAACTCGGGGTGATCGAACGGTGCCCTTTCCCAGCGCACCCGCTCATCGGTGAGTGATTTCAAAAACACCACCAGATCCTTGCGTTGGGTTTCGGTCAATCCCTGCGGGAAAACCAGTGTGGCAAAGTGATGCGGATTGGTCAGGTTGCCGCCCCGATTGTAGAACTCAACTACCTCATCCAGGGTTCTCATGCCGCCGTTGTGCATATAAGGCCCGGTCAGTTCCACATTACGCAGGGTGGGTATCTTGAACGCCCCCATGACAGCCGACAGACCGTAACCCTGTCCGGGTTTGTCTTTCAGTTCAGCCGCCAGAACCTCCGGTTTGGGCACCCGGGAATAAATGGCTCCGTCACCGCAATTGTCCTTACCGAACGGATCAGGTCGCAAATCCTGTTTGCGGAAGTTCTCCGTAAACGGCGTTTCAAACTGGCAAGCCTTGACCGTAACCGGATCCACCAGACCCGTAGCCTGGCCCAGCAACACGTTGCGGTATTGTTCGCTGAAAGACAGCGGGTTGCCGTAGGGGTCGGTTCCACCCAGGCCGACATCGAAATCGGTCGGGGTGACACTGGTATTGGTAAACCCCTCATCCAGCAGGGCGAAGGCAATGCCCTTGCCCGAAAAGGAGCCATTCAGGGTTTTGCGGTTGACCAGCACCAGACCGGCCGGATCGGCCGGGCCATTAACCTGCGGATGGGTTGCCGCACTCAGAACCGGCCCCTTGTGGCACAGATCACAATGGGCCTCCATGAACACGGTCAGCCCGCGTGCCTGCTGGGCATTCAGGCCGGTGGGGAAGCCGTTTTCATCGCGAGGGGTGTCGAAGGGGGAATCATCCGAAATCAGGGTATCCTGATACAGTTGCAGGGCCAGCCCGAAAAACATTGAAAAATTGGCTTCGATCTGACTGTACGCGGCAGTGCCACTGGCCGCAGTGGTTTCCGGCAGGGTTTTGCCGGACCAGTAACGCGGTGCGAAGGCGGTTTGTATCAGGGTCTGGTAGGTTTTGGTCAATCCCTTGCCGGAGGCATGACGCACGTCCGCCAGTACACTGTCCTGTGGGTGAATTTTCTGGCTTTCAAGGGCGCGACGTCCCAGCAACTTGCGTCCCAGTTCAGGCAATGTCCGCTCCCGGCAGGACATTTCCACGTCACTCAATGCCGGTGCCATTGCCTGAGAGGCCAGCGAGGCATTTTCCAGGCGCAGGGTTTGCCGTTCCAGTTGGCCACTGGCGTTGACCACCCAAATGCCGGCATCGACATCACGCGCCCCGTAGGGCGTTTCGCCATTGAAGATATTGTTGGCCCGTCCATCCCAGAAATTACGGAAGTTAAACGCCGCGTTGATGACCGTCGGAGTATTGCGGGGTTCGACCCGGCGGGTGTTGAGGTTGCCCCGATGGAACAGCGCGTCCTGCTCGGGTATGCAGGTTTCCCGACCCTTGCCGGAAACACCGCTGAATCGCATGAGTCCCGCCCCGGATGACCCGAAGACATCATCGGTTTTGAATGTCACCGCAGACGCGATGTTGCTGTTGCTGGCATGCCGGTAAAACGGAAAATCTCCGGCTTTGGCTGCATAATCACCCCCACCCGCCGCGCCGCTGGCTGTGGGTTCAAAGGTCTGGGCGGTCGGAGCCTGGTCTCCTACCCCGCCGGGTGCCAACTGGTTGCGGGTACGTCCATCTGCCCCTGCGTGAAAATGGCAACTGGCACAGGCAATGCCATCACTGCCAACCGTGCTGTCCCAGAACAGGGCCTTGCCGAGTTGAATGGCGGCCTGCCGGTTGACCACGATGGGACTGTCACCGTCCAGCAAACCGGGAACCGCAGGGATTGCGACGCCCTTGAGCGAAGTCGGCGGTTTGCCGTGGGCCAACAGGGCAGGGGACGCCAGCAATCCGGCCAGGCTTGCGAACAAGGGGGTAAGGCGATGCAGTAATGAGTGGTTCATGTGCGTAATTTGTCGTGACGGATTACAGGCAAACCAGAATGGCTAATGTGCCACTCCTGATACTCATTTTGCCAGAAAATTCAAAAAAAAAGCGGGCCTCCTTGCCCGCTGGCCTGGAACCAGGCATCCACCCGGTGGTTTACGGGGTGGTCACGGTTACAGTAGTTTCCACCGGGATTTTGGTGTAGTTGGTGGTCGCCTCATCAACCTTCAGGGTTTTGCTGCCATCGGTTGCTACATCGTACAGGTTGTCTCCTGCATTGATGCCACCCACCACAAAGATGTAGGTACCGGATTTGGCAGCCTTGAAACTCAGGGTCAGTTTGCCGGCCACCTTGTCACGAATGCCGCGCAGTTCGACGATACGTGGATTGTTTTTGCCGTCCAGGTCGTAGCCATAGGCCACGTTTTTCATGACCAGATTGCCGAGAGCGGTACCGTCTTTTTCATCGACCGCCTTGCTCTTGTACTGATTGGCCATCTGGGCGTAAAAATGATCAAACACGTATTTGTCGTCAACGGTGTCCTTGACCGGATCGCGGTACCACACCGAAACCCCCGGGTGTACGCTGACATTGCCGCTGTCCACCATGATCTCCACCGTCTGATCTTTTTCAGCCGTGAATTTGCCCCAGGCTGAACGATGGGTCCAGCCCATGTCACCGAAGGCAGGATCACTCCAGCCCAGTGCATGAATGGTCAGGGTCTGCGGGGTTGTGTCCAGAAACTCGGCAACGGTGGCAGGTGAGGTGACGGCATGCGCCGGGGCGATGCCCAGTCCGCCCACCAGTGCCAGCGTGGAAGCCAGTGCGCTAAGGTTGGTTTTCATGAATGCTCCTGATAAAAATGCGATTCTGATTGTTTGACGCATCTGCACGCTGTCCGGATCACTCGCCCCGGCTTAACAGGGGAATACCGAGCCGGAAGGTGCAGACTGAGTGTGGTTTGAGCAAACAGTGGGCCACCCCTGAAAACCGGTAAAATCAAGGGTTTGACGGGATTGATG
>CAIVXW010000436.1 GCA_903910005.1 uncultured Methylococcaceae bacterium | reverse complement strand
CGTCGGTTCCGTACAGGGCCACGGTGGGTAGTCCTTCGGACAGAAAATGGGAGCGTGATTTGCCACCGCTGATCAGTTCAGCCGGGCTGAGGTTGGGGCAGCACGGGAATATCTGGCCTTTGCCTTCACCCAGTTCCATCACCCCGGTGTAGCGACCGTCCGGGGTGCAGGTAATGGCCCAGCGGATGGTTTTGCGAGTGAAGCCGGGTTCGGATTCACCGGCCTGTTGCAGGATGACATCAAGCATGGGGGGTGATCTCCACGGTCTTGAGGACGGCGGCATCGGTGTAGGCCGGGACATTCATCACGCCCTGATGCAACCGGGCATGAAACACGCTGATGTTGGGGGCGGCCAGGTTGTCATTGGCCCGGCTCAGATCGAAAACATCGTACAGCATGTAGCCCAGATCGAGGTCGAGGTTGTGGGGAGCCGGTTGCGGGTCGGATTCGGTCAGCAGAGTGAAATAAGCCGGAAATTCCCGGCAACCCAGATACGGCTGCTGGATGCACTGACCCTTGCTGGCCCGACGCTCGAACTGGGCGTCGAACTCGCGCAGGTCTTGGGGTTTGCGGCTCACCAGATGCGCCCATATCCGGTAATGCACGTCTTTCAGGGCCATGGTCTGTCGCTGGGTACGGCCTTTCTGGTCGGTTCCCAGCGATTCGCGATCACCATCGGCCCATAACGGTTCCGGGTCTTCGCGGCCTTCCATCCAGCTTTTGACGGTTCGGTCGGGGGGCACCCGGTCTTTGACTTCATTGCGCCGCAGGGCAATGTAGCGGGGTGGTGTGAGCAGTTCGATGGTTTCGATCTGCCAGTACAGGTCGTAAGACTTTTTCCAGTAGATGGCATCGAAAATACCGCGTGCCGCCGAGGGCGTAATGAGCGGGTAGCTGTAACGCTCGACTTTCATTTCGGGCCGTGTGAAACAGGCGAAATCGCCCCAGACTTCAAGGCAGTGGGTTTTGCCGTGCATGGTTTCTTCTCCAGGTTGGTGGGGGTGATGGGTTGGGTTCATACCTGACTCACCCAATCCAGACGTTCAGGGCTGCCGGTGGCCGGTAGCCGAGTTGGGGGTGGTAATGCTCAGGTCGGGCAGCGATATACCAGGACTCTTGCCGTGATCGCCTGCCCTTTTTGAAGGATTGCACTTCCAGCAGGCCGTCCCATACCGGGTCTTCCGGTTTGGGACGGAACAGGGCCACGGTGAGCGGTCGGGCTTTCCGCATGAGTTCAGCCGTAAGGCCGGATTTTTCTGCCAGTTGGCTGATTTCTTCAAAGGCATCCATGGCCGCTTGATAGGGAACAACGACATTGATGCTGTCATTTTCAATAAGCCGGTAAGCTCGGGCCACTTCGGGAAAAGAACCCGCCCTGACGGCCTGGCTAATCGTCCGGGTCTTGCGGGCGTTGTCCGGTTTGGCCATGTCGTAGAGTTCCCGGTAATAGGCTGCAATAAAAGCCGGGTCGTCCAGGGCCATGCCGTCCTCCCCGTGTCGCCGCAACAGGATTTTGGTCAGCTCGGTGGCTTGCTCGTAGCCTCCGGGTGGGTAGGTCGCGTCTTCCGGCAGGAAAATCCGCATATCACCCAGGGTTTTGCGCCGACCTTCGCGGTTGCAACGCCCTTCGGCCTGAATAATCGCTTCCAGCGGGCCGAATGCCCGTAACACTAACGGAAAATCAACATCCACCCCGGCTTCGACGCATTGGGTGGCAATCAGCCGCACCGGTTCATCGGCCCGTAATCGCCGCCGGACTTCTGTCAGCAGGGTTTGCCGGTGAGCGGCACACAGGTTGGTGGAGAGATGAAAGCAGTCGTCATCTGCCAGGGTTTGCCAGAGGGTTTCTGCATGACGTTTGAGGTTAACGATGCACAACACCTGTCGTGCATCCGCCAGTTGTTCGGCCAGTTCAGACCAGGCGAGGGGCTGATCGGGATCACCCCAGATGCGTTTTACCCGCCGCAATGAGCTGAACAGTCGTTCCGGTTGGGTGACGATGGGACGGGGCTGCCAACCGGTGGGTACGTGGGTTCTGACCTGTTCGTGCAAATGTTCAAAAGCCGGTTGGGTGGCGGTCGCCAGTACCATGCTGCTGCCATGGCGTGCCGCCAGGTGGGACAGACTGGCCAGGGTGGGAATGGCGAGACCGACCGGTATGGTTTGCACTTCATCGAACAGAATCACCGAACCCGGCAGGCGGTGCAGTTTGCGGCAGGCGGAGGGCCGGTTGGAAAACAGCGATTCCAGCATTTGTACGCTGGTGGTGATGATGATGGGCGCGTCCCAGTTTTCCGATAACAGCCGTCGGTTGCGTTCACGGGAGTGCCCGTCCGCGTCGTCTTCGTCATCAGTTGCCCGGTTTTCCGCACCCAGTCCAGCCATGGAGTGGTGTTCCAGCACCAGGGCGTCGCCCAGCAGTTCACGGTAAATGCGGGCCGTTTGCTCAATGATGCTGAGATAGGGTACGACCAGGATGACCCGGCGCAAGCCATGCCGGGCAGCATGGGCCAGGGCAAAGGCGAGCATGGCCAGGGTTTTGCCGCTGCCGGTGGGGGCGGTGAGGGTAAATAGCCCGGGGGGTTGGGCTGAGGCCTTGAGACAATCAGCATGAAGCTGACTGCGGACATCAGCTACCCTTGAATCGGCCTGGGTGTTGGCCTGAAGCTTTTCGATGTGGCGAAGCACCGAATCCAGGGCGGTTTGTGCCGGCAGGGTTGCCCCTGCGGGGCGGTAGCGTTTGCCGTCCAGTCCGCCCTGAAAATGGGCCTCGGTATCCATGAAATCGGCATCGACCAGGGCGGAAAACAGCAGACGAATATCGAGCATGGTGTCGAAACCGCTTCTGAGTGTATCAGCCATCAGCGGCATTGCCGGTGCCGCAGGGGTGAGGCCGTCGGCGGCCAAACGGGCTTGCAGCACGGTTTCATCGGCCTCGCTCAATTCCAGCCCTAACGGGTGGTGTTCCGACAGCTTGTGCGGGTGAATGGCAATCAGATCGTCTCTGCCGAGAATCTGTAAGCCAATGTGATGCCCTTGAATGGCCAGTGCGGCGGCCACCGAACGGTATTGGCGCAAGGCCATACAAGCCCCCATTGACCAGTGATCCAGTCCCTGGTCTTCCCCCTCCAGACGTTTCTGGAAGCGATCACCGTATTTGCCGAGATCGTGCAGCAGACCTGCCAGTCGGGCCTCATCGGCATACCCCGACGCGGCGGCAAACTGGGCGGCCAGACGGGCCACGCCCTGGAGATGATCTTTCACACGGTGTTTGTCACCCACGGTATTGCGGCTGTGGGCGTAGTAGCAGGCTGAAGTTGTCATGGGTTAGCGTTCCTGAAAAAAGGGGCTGGCCTGAACAATGTTGATGATTCTTTGAGCCTCAACAACATCAGGTAAGTTTTTCCAACAGTAAGAAAGGTTCTTTAACATTCGTACACAACAGGTAAACTGTTGCGAAGAGTAAGATATGTTCTGTACACCACGCAAGGTTCGTTAAAATTCATCCATATTGATGATTGTTTTTGAAATTCTGACAGATTTTGGCGTTGTTGATCCGGTAGTCTGTCTCCCTGCCCGTCGGCGGAAGGCATTTTTAATTCTTTTGCAGGTATTTGTCAAAAGGCGGTGCGGCCTGGCCCGGTGTGCTTGACACACCGGTCAGGGGCAACTTATTATCGACAGTCTCATCATGGCAACGTAAACACTGGAGTGGCGGATGGATTTGGCAAATTGGTTGAGGTGCTTTATTTTCAGTCATGCACGGTTATCTAACCGGCAACCGGATGGTCGGCCTTTATATGCCTACCGATGTACTGACAGGTATTACGGGACATTGAAAGAGGTACTTTCAAGCTGGCCCAATTTGCAGACGGGACAGATCAGGCTGCCGCATGACCGCAGTTTTCAGGCGGCGTTTTGTCTGTATGCGGCAGAAACCTTCAGGCGCGAACACCGGGGCGGGGCGTGGGCCTGGAATACCATCTTTGAAACCCTGACCATGCCAGTGCCCGATAACCCGGTTCTCTATGACTGGATAACGATGGGCCTACAGTGGTGGGGTCGCACGGTACTGGTCAACCCCAATAATGGCCATCATCTGTATCTGGTGACTATCGCCTGTGAAGGAGGGTTACCCCTGCATCTGCTGAATGATGACAATACCCGGCTGAGGCAGTTTTTTACTGAATTACTGGCGTCCTGGTATCGTCGGGGTTTGCAGGGGGTAGACGAAGCTGAACTACAGGCCGCACAACTGGCCCGGCAAATCCTCCCGCCGACCTTGCACATGGAGGTGGTACACCGCCTCAGTGCCGAACTGATTACCCATATTGTCCGCTTGCAGGCATCCCTGCCGGACAATGCCGTGAATCCCATTGAAGAGCTGAATCAGTGCAACCCGAACTGGCGGCATCAATTACCCCTCCGGGCCGATGACCACATCATCGAAAACCTGCTGTCGCCGCTGCTCAAACACTCCCGAAAACTGGCGAGTGCCGGACGGGTAGCCCTGAAATGGACAGGGGAGCTGAAGTCGGCAGCGACCGGATTTCAGGTTCAAAAAATACTGGATTTTCCCGAAAAAGGATTTGCTGGTGATGGTGGAGCGGAAGATGCCGAGTTTCCCGATCCTGTTCAAGGAGTTCAGCCATTATCGACGCTTCGCAGGCATTGCCACACTGGTTTCCAACGATACCCTCGTTGCCCGGGCCAAAGAACTGGGCCTGTTTTTGATTACCCAGCAGGGCGATCATCAGATTGTCGTGCAGGAAGGCCGCGTATTTACTTGAGGAGACCCCGGGTCTGTGTGAGGGCAGAAGGCAGAAGGCGGAGAGCGGAGGGCAGAAAGGGACATGGATCGCTGGTTGATAGGCGGTATTCACTCGTCACTTACCCTGTCCTTACCCTGAACTGACGTTAAATAACGATGAGGAGCTAAAAATGCTACAGAAAAGAATGACTTATGCCAAACTGCAGGCACTGGTTGCCAGTACTGCGGTGGCGCAAAAAGAGCTGGTTGCACAACAACGGCGTACCGACGCCCAGATTGCTGCCACTAATATCCAGTTAGCCAAAACTGATGCCCAGTTAGCTAAAACCGATGCCCAGTTGGCTAAAACTGACGCGCAGTTGGCTAAAACTGACGCCCAGTTGGCTAAAACTGATGCCCAACTCGACAGGGTGAGTCGCAAACTGGATCGTCTGGGGGAGTTGGTGGGTGG
>CAIVXW010000435.1 GCA_903910005.1 uncultured Methylococcaceae bacterium | reverse complement strand
CTACCACGACAATGCCGTGGTGGCATTTCCTGACCCGGGAGGTTCGACACTCACAGGGAAAAACAGTAGTACACAGTTGAGGGGGTCGATCGAGAAGGCTGAGCTCGCCAGGCTCGTGGATGGTAATCCCGCCACACAGGCAATATTTCCTGAAACAAACGGCAGTCATATCGTGGAGTTCGTGTTTCCCACCCTGCGCACAGTCCGCTCGGTTGTTTGCCACAATGCTGGACCAAATAACTGGGAGGACTACCATGTGATACAAATGGAGGTCTCCACAGATGGCAAGGAATTCCGAAACGTTGGCGCTTTTACGGCTGACTGGGATTTTGCAGAGGGCGGGCGTATTACTGCTGCATGTGAAGAGGCAACAGGCACTGTCTTCAGGCTTTCAATAAGCAATATCAAAAAAATGAGCGTTGGCGAGATTGAATTGAGTGAAACTGCACGTGTGCATTTTGGAGAGGCCAAGGCTGCATGGATGCGTGCCCGTGGCCATGGCGCCGAACGCAGGCGCTACAATGTCTTTCCAGGTCCTGATACTGAACGGCAGTTGCCGGCACACCTCACTGTTCCACGCGATTCGGTAAAAAACATTTCTGTCAGCATGAATGCTGGTGGCCATCTGAAATGGAATGTGCCGTCCGGTAAGTGGCGTATTGCACGGATCGGATTCACAAGCAACGGTCATTACGTTTGGCCCACCACCAAAGAAGGGCGCGGACTGGAGTGTGACAAGTTCGACGCAGGAATTGTCCGTGCACATCTCAATCAATATGTTGGCAAGCTCAGGGAGCGTTCTGATAAACTCTCCGGTACGCTCAGTACCATGGAAGTGGACAGTTGGGAATGTGGTATCCAAAACTGGACGGCAGGATTTGAGGAAAGATTCAAGCAACGCGTGGGCTACGACCTTTTGCCTTTTATGCCTGCTTTGATTGAAGGCTGGATTGTCGGCAATCCCGACATTACAGACCGTGTGCTCTGGGATTGGAGGCGTTTCCTGGCCGACCAACTTTCAGATAACTACTTCGCCGTGGTGGCGGACTATGCTAAGAAAAAAGGGTTGACTTACGTCGGAGAATCTACCGGTCGACAGCAGTTTATGTATGATGTGGCTTATTTACGCAACAGTGCGGTGCCTATGGGGGAGATGTGGAACAATACTGAACCGGGGCAGGGTGTACGTGTGGACAATAAAGTTGCTTCGTCATTCGCTCATATTACAGGCAAAAAGATTGTAGCTACCGAGGCATACACTTCAACGCTTTCACATGCACTCTGGGACAACCATCCTTACACTATGAAGCCCCTGGGCGATAAGGCATTTTGTGCGGGAGTTAACCAGTTCGTCTTCCATACCTTTGCACACCAACCTTATGATGTTATCGGGCCAGGGTTCACTTTTGGACCTTGGGGATTGAACTTCAACCGTGCCAATACCTGGTGGGAACAGGGCCGTGCATGGGTGGAATACCTGACTCGTTGCCAGTTTATGCTGCGCCAGGGACAACCTGCGAATGATGTGCTTTTTTATATCGGGGAGGAGGTGCCAAACCGTATCGCATGGCGTGATGAACTCCGGCCCGCCTTGCCGGCCGGTTACGATTTTGACGGATGCGACACGCAAAGCCTTATGGAAGCTAGTGTAAAAAAAGGCCGCATAGTTTTACCATGTGGGGTAGAATATCGTGTGCTGCTTTTACCTGATCTTACCACCATGCGCCCGGAAGTTCTTAAAAAAGTTAAATCTCTTGCAGAAACAGGTGCGATAATCCTTGGCCCGAAACCTAAACAATCTCCCAGCTTATCCGATCTTGGAGCCGGTGATGAAGCAGTTCGCCAGCTTGCAGGAGAGCTGTGGAATGGCGAGAATCCCCGAATTTTCAACGGAATTACCTTTGAACAATTATTCCACCGCATCAATCTGCCGCCTGACTTTGCATGGCAGGTAAACTCCTCTGATGCAGAAATTTTTTACATCCACCGGCGTTTGGATAATGCAGATATCTATTTCATATCCAATCAAAAGAACCGTACCGAGGAAATCACCGCCACCTTCCGTGCAGGTAGCCGGATTCCTGAATGGTGGGATCCTGCTACGGGAAAAACACGTATATTGCCTGAATTCCGGCTGGATGGAGACCGCGTTCAGCTTCCCTTGCAACTCGACCCCAATGGATCGGGTTTTGTAGTTTTTCGCAAGAAGACAAGTAATGGAGAAATGAGAGCAACCGGAAAGAACTGGCCGGAATATACTTCATTCCAGGAAATCTCAGGTGGCTGGAAAGTAAGTTTTCCTAAAGGACTTGGTGCGCCGGAATCTGCCCTCTTCGATACACTGGTTTCTTTCACGGAACGTCCTGAATCCGGTATCCGGTACTTTTCCGGCACAGCTACCTATGAAAAAACATTTACTACAAATAAATCTTTCATCAGCAAGTCTAATTCAGGGTTATACCTCGATCTCGGGAAAGTGGAGGTGATTGCAGAAGTGGAATTGAATGGGGAAAATCTCGGGGTGTTGTGGAAACCTCCTTACCGGGTGCAAGTGGATGGTGCAATCAAAGCAGGTGAAAATCATCTGGTTGTGCATGTTACCAATCTTTGGCGCAACCGGCTGATCGGCGATGCAGCTTTGCCCGATGAAGATATTCAGTGGGGACAGAAAGGAATGGTTGGTGCTGTTTTCCCTGCAATCTGGCCTGATTGGATTATGCAGGGCAAACAAAGGCCAGGTGGCCGCATCGCGTTTTGTTCGCGAAAAGCCCCTTATGGTCAGGATGATGCGCTTCTTTCTTCAGGCTTACAGGGCCCGGTAACGATTCAATCAAAAATCAAATAATCTGAAATCCTTTGAGACAAACTGACAAATTATACTGTATAGCGTTTTTGCCATTAATATTTGGGAATTTCGCTTCTGCAACAAAGAAAAGCATAGAAGAAAGTGGCTTGGGTGGTCAATCCAGGCAGCCAAACATTTTATTTATAGTAACTGATCAGTGGCGCAAACAAGCACTCGGTTTGATGAAAGAAGACAAAGTATTGACGCCCAATCTCGACAGGCTGGCAAGTCAGGGTGCAGTTTTCCGGAACGCTTATTCCACAGTTGCCGTCTGCTCGCCCAACCGGGCGTGTTTGCTCACCGGACAATATGCAATGCACCATGGTGTGCTTGCCAACGATACCTGGCTCATGCCTGAAAAGGCCACATTGGGCGACATCTGCAAGGCCAACGGTTACCAAACTGCCTACCTCGGAAAGTGGCACATCGGACAAACCCTGCGCGATACCGCCGGTATGAGCCGTGGCTACGTCCCTCCTGAATACCGGCACGGATTCGACTATTGGTACAAGGAAGAGAACCACATTCCCTTCGACCAGCCGACCTTCATCGGCGATTCCAGGGTATCGGTCCGGATAAAAGGCTGGGAGCCGGACAATCTTGTGGCAGAAGCGGTCAAATTTCTGAAGCACCGCGACCCGGTAAGGCCGTTCTGTATGGTGCTCTCGTTTGGCCCTCCGCACACCGGCGGCGGCACAGAGTTTGGAGATCGCAATGTGCCCGGGAAACACGGATTTGGTTACGGTTATGCGGCTCCGTTCGAGTATGAGAAACACTATATTCCTGGTACCGACTATTACCAGAGCCCGGTGCGGGCGAATGTCCTGCCCATCAGTGACTATGAGAAAGGAAAGTGCGTGCAGGGCTATTTCGGTGCCATCACGGCAATCGACGAGGCTCTCGGCCGGTTGCTTGACGAACTTAACCTCTGTGGCCTCGACAAAAATACG
>CAIVXW010000434.1 GCA_903910005.1 uncultured Methylococcaceae bacterium | reverse complement strand
CACGCTGGATGGCGAAACCGCCTTCGGCGAAACCCGCCTGAAAATCCCCAATCTGGTCTCGCGCTCGCTGTATATTGAGCGGATTCAGGACTGGCTGTCCCTGCCAGCCCGTGACCGTGAAACCGCCCTGGCGGTGGCCCGTACCCTGTGTCAGCACGGTGAGATACTGCCGGTTTGCGAGTTTATCGAGCAACGCCTGTTCCCGGTGTTATCCATCCGCGATTATCGCTGGAGTAACGAACTGGCAGTGAAGGTCATGTTCATGACGGTATTATTCAATGATCGACTCTACATGATGATTTCCGAAACGGAGGTCAATCATGGCTATATCGACCTGAGCCTGATCGTCCGACCCGACATGCGCCGGTTTCAGGCACTGGATCTGATACTTGAATTCAAGTATGTAAAACTGGATTCGATCAAATTGAATGGGCTTGAGGTGAAGAAAAAATCGCGGGAAGAATTGCTGGCCTTACCGCTCATACGCGACCAACTGGAGGCCGCCAAACAGCAAGCCAAACGCTACGCCACTGACCTGAAAGCCCGGTATCAGCTCAAGACCATTACCTGCTTTGCGGTAGTGGCGGTGGGACTGGAGCGGATTGTGTTTGAGCGGTTGGTGGGGGATGAGGGGTGAGGGCGTCCCGGGCGCGTGGGCAGTAAAGGCAGATTCTGGCGATTGGCAGGGATGAAGCGTTTGCGATCGTGGCAGGGAGCGTTCAAAATAACAAGCCGTTCCCCTGACACGAGACTTTAGCGCATGAAAATCATCATCCTGGGTGCAGGCCAAGTCGGCAGCAGTGTGCTGGCCAGCCTGGCCAGCGAAACCAACGACATCATGGTGGTCGATACCCAGCCAGCCCTGTTGAAGGAATTGCAGGATCGCTATGACATCGGCACGGTGCAGGGTCATGCCGCCCATCCCACCATTCTGGCACGGGCCGGGGCCGCCAATGCCGACATGTTGATTGCCGTCACCAGTGACGACGAAACCAACATGCTGGCCTGCCAGATTGCCGACATCCTTTTCAAGGTTCCCAAAAAGGTTGCCCGGGTCAGGGCTCTGGAGTACTTTGCCTTTCCCGGCATGTTCACCCCGGAAACCATCGCCATCGACATGGTGATAAGCCCCGAACAAATCGTGACCGAGTTCATTGAACGCCTGCTGGAATATCCCGGTGCGACCCAGGTACTTGATTTCGCCGATGGCCGGGTCAGGCTGGTTTCGGTTTCGGCCCGCCACGGCGGCCCGCTGATCGGGCGTGAGATCAAGGAACTGTACCAGCACATGCCCAATGCCCATGCCCGCATCACCGCCATATTCCGCAAGGGGCAGTCGGTCATCCCCAACGGCAAAACGGTGATTGAAGATGGCGACGAGGTGTTTTTCGTCGCCTCCACCACCGAAATCAAGGACGTCATGCGGGAAATCCGCGAACAGGAACAACCCTACAAACGGTTGATTTTTGCCGGTGGCGGCCACATCGGCAAACGGGTTGCCCAGGCTCTGGAGCACCGTTATCAGGTCAAGATCATTGAAAAGGACAGAAAGCGGGCCAAAAAGATAGCCGGTGACCTGCAAAAGGCGGTCGTGCTGGCAGGCGACGGTTCAGACAGGGAACTGCTGCTGAGTGAAAATATCGAGAACACCGATATCTTCTGCGCCATTACCAATGACGATGAAGCCAACATCATGTCAGCCATGCTGGCCAAGCGGCTGGGTGCCCGCCGGGTCATCAGCCTCATCAACAAAAGCGCCTATGCCGACATCATTGATTCCAGCCAGGTGGATCTGATGATTTCTCCCAAGCAGGCCACCATCGGTGCCCTGCTGCGTTTTGTGCGGGAAGGTGATGTGGTGCAAGTCTATTCGCTGCGTAACGGCGCGTCTGAAGCCATTGAAGCCATTGCCCACGGTAAACCCGGGGTTTCAAAAGTGGTGGGCATTCCGATCAACCAGATCAAAATCCCGTCAGGGGTGGTGATGGGGGCTCTGGTTCGCGGGGATGAGGTGATTCAGGTACATCATGACACCATCATTGAGGAAGGCGATCATGTCATCATGTTCCTGCTTGACAAAAAGCTGATCAGTACCGTCGGCCAGATGTTTGGCAAAGATACCGATTCCTGAATGCAGGCCGGTTTGCCGCAAACCTGACCGTGCAGGGTATAATCGCCCCCAATCCAGTTGCCCCCGATGAGGTTTTTACAATGAACGAATGGATGCTGGGCGGAACCTTGCTGATAGCACTTTTCCTGCTCATTAAGTTGATTTTCCCCAACAACACACGGGTGATGCGGGTCAACTACCAGAAACGGGATTTTCTGTTCTCATCCGGCGAGCGGGCCATTCTGAAGGTTCTGGATGAGGCGGTGGGCGATACCTGGCGGGTGTTCGGCAAAATCCCGGTGACAGACGTCCTGACGCCGCGCAATCCGGACAAGGATGCCACCACCCGCAAGCAGTTTCACAGCCTGGAACACTGCCGTTTCAGTTTTGTGGTCTGTGACAAAAACGATCTGGGTGTGATTTGCGTCCTGCAGGTTGACGACGCACCGCCTGCTCCGGCGACGACCCGGCCGCATGGCGACCCGTTGCTCGCCTTGTGCGAGGGCGCGGGGCTGATGCTGATCCGGGTTGATTCACAAAAAAGCACCGATCCCAAAACCCTGCGAGAACTGATTGAATCCGCCCGCAAACGCGATCCGCTGTTCGCCGTCGAAACCGACGGACGCCGCGAACCGCGTTTCTCCAGCCTTGATGACCTGAAACTATGACATCCAGCCAGACAATACTCTACGGCATCGCCACCTGCAGCACCTGTAAAAAAGCCCGAAACTGGCTGGACGAACAGGGCCAACCCTATCGCTTTCACGATTTCCGCAAGGACGGTCTCGACCCCGACTGGCTGCAAACCCTGATCGGGCGGATGGGTTACGAAGCACTCATCAATCGTCGCGGCACCACCTGGCGGCAACTGGATGCCAGCCTCAAGGCCGATCTGACCCCGGCCCGGGCACTGGCCCTCATGCTCGAATATCCTGCCCTCATCAAGCGTCCCGTCATGGTACGGGGCGATGAGGTTTTGATTGGTTTTACCCCGCAATCCGGCACCGAACGCCCATGACTGACACCTTGACGCTCACCCTTGACCTGCTGCGCCGCCCTTCGGTAACCCCGGACGATGCTGGCTGCATGGATATTCTGGCTGCCTGCCTGCAACCGGCCGGTTTCTCGGTCGAGTGGCTGGATTTTGGCCTGACCCGCAACATTTACCTGAAGCACGGAGAGGACGCCCCGCTGCTGGTTTTCCTGGGTCATACCGACGTGGTGCCGCCCGGCCCGCTGGCACAGTGGGATTCACCACCGTTCGAGCCGGTGATTCGTGACGGCCTGTTGTACGGCCGGGGAGCCGCCGACATGAAGGGCGGCGTCGCTGCCATGACAATCGCCCTGGCCCGTTTCGTCAACCAGTATCCCGATCACCGGGGTTCGGTGGCCCTGCTGCTGACCAGTGACGAGGAAGGTATGGCCACCGACGGCATCGTCAGGGTGATGGAGAGCTTCGCGGCCCGGGGCGAAAAAATCGACTGGTGCCTGGTGGGAGAACCGTCCAGTGCCACCGCCACGGGCGATGTCATCCGGGTGGGGCGGCGCGGTTCGCTGTGTGGAACCCTGCAGGTAGCGGGGGTTCAGGGCCACGTGGCTTACCCTGACAAGGCTGATAATCCGATTCACCGACTGGCACCGGCCCTGGCCGAACTCTGCAACGAACGCTGGGATGAAGGCAATCATTTCTTCCCGCCCACCTCATTCCAGGTATCGAACATTCATGCCGGTACCGGAGCCGAAAACGTCATCCCCGGCCAACTGGAGCTGCTGTTCAATTTTCGCTATTCGACAGCCCTCACCGAAGCCGACATCCGCCAGCGGGTGGAAGCCATTCTGGAGCGGCACGGTGTCAGCTACCAACTGGAATGGCGTTTGTCAGGGGCACCGTTCCTGACCAGCCGCACCACCCTCATCAAGGCGACCCAGGACGCCCTCCGGCTGTTACACAACCGAACCGCCCGACTCGACACCGGCGGCGGTACCTCGGACGGTCGCTTTGTAGCACCGACCGGGGCCGAGGTGGTGGAACTGGGTCCCTGCAATGCCACCATTCACAAGGTCAATGAGTGCATTGCGGTCGAGGAACTGGAGACCCTGACCGATCTTTATCACCAGATCATGGTTAATCTGCTGGTGGAATAGGCCGGATTCGATCACCCCTTCATTACACAACCAAGAGGCTATACCCAACCATGAGCGTGAGTTTACAGAAAGGCCAGAAAATTTCGCTGGAAAAAGAAGCCGGTGGCAGTTTGTCCCGCATTGTAATGGGGCTGGGCTGGGATTCGAGCCCACCGGCAGGCCGGGGATTTCTCGGCGGCCTGTTCGGGGGCGGTGACCAGGAGGCCATTGACCTGGATGCCTCCTGCATTTTGTTTGATGAGTCCGGCGAGCCGCAGGACGTCGTCTGGTTCCGGCAACTGGCCAGTCAGGATGGCAGCATCCGTCACAGTGGCGATAACCGCACCGGAGAAGGTGACGGCGACGACGAGCAGATCATGGTGGATCTGACTGCGGTACCGGCCCGGATCAAAAGCCTGGTATTTACCGTCAGTAATTACACCGGGCAGGATTTCTCCCGGGTACGCAATGCCTTCTGCCGGATTGTCAATGGCAGCAACCGCAGCGAAATCGCCCGTTACGACCTGAGCTGTCAGGGCAACCACACCGCCATGATCATGACCAAATTGTATCGACACAATGATGAGTGGAAGATGCACGCCATCGGTGAAGCCGGCCAGGGCCGAACTTTCGACCAGTTGCTGCCTCAAATCGTCGCTCATCTGTGAGCCTCTGGCCCCTCATTTCACTTTACCTTTTACCCATTACCCATCGGGAGACCCATCATGAGCTTTCAGGATTTCTTCAATACCCTCAAACAAAAAGCCGACGAACTGAAAACCGAGGCACTCAAGTTCAAAAATCGTGATTTTCTCAATGCTGCCATCGGTGGCTCGGTGTTGATTGCCATGGCAGACGGCACCATCACATCGGAAGAGAAGCAGAAAATGATGCGATTCATTGAAAATTATGACCCGCTGTCGGTTTTCAGCAGCAAGGAACTGGTTGAAACCTTCAATGACACCGTAGCCCGAATTGAATTTGACCGGGATCTGGGCGAAGCCCGGGTGTTTGAAGCCCTGGGCAAAATGAAGACCAACACCGACGCCGCCCGCCTGATCATGCGCCTCATCATCTGCATCGCCTGCTCCGACGGCACCTTCGACGACGGGGAACGTCACGTGGCCCGCAAAATTGCCGCAGAACTCAACCTGAATCCCGGTGATTTTGAACTGGGTTGAGACTGATCGACCGGTTCATCCATCGGTATTTCCGGCCTGCGCCCGCCCTCGAGCGGGCGTTTGCCGTTTCATTACGCCTTGAAAACCAGACGCAAAACTCTGTAGGATTGCCGACCCGGCGTACAACCTGAACGCACCGGGTTGTTTGTCAACGGCAGAAGAGATCATTCATGCTCAAACCCTGTTACCTTTTGGCTCTAAGCCTCTGTACCCTTACCGCCCAAGCCCTGGAGAAGCCCAACATGACCGATGCATCGGCCCCTTACGTTAAATTCCACACCAGTCTCGGCGATGTGGTACTCAAACTGGACGCCGAAAAGGCACCGGCGACTGTCAGTAATTTTCTGACCTATGTCCGCGAAGGCCATTACGACGGCACCCTGTTCCACCGGGTGATTCCGGGATTCATGGCACAGGGCGGCGGTTTCAACACCGATTTTGCCCAGAAACCCACCCACGCCCCCATTAAAAATGAGGCAGACAACGGCCTCAAAAACAGGCGCGGTACCATCGCCATGGCTCGCACCAACGATCCACAGTCAGCCACGGCCCAGTTTTTCATCAATTTTGCCGACAATGCCTTCCTGGACTACAAAAACCCCACCCCGCAAGGATGGGGATATGCCGTGTTTGGCGAAGTAGTCGAAGGTATGGCCGTGATCGACCAGATGGCAACCATCCCGACCGGTCGCGGCGGGCCCATGCCCAGCGATGTTCCCAAAACCCCCATCGTGCTGGAACAGGCTGGCATCATTGAAACCGCTCACTGACGAAATCCTGTTCATCTCCGATCTGCATCTGTCGTCGGCCCGTCCCGCCACCACTGACCGGTTCGTCCGGTTCATTAAAGGGCGGGCCAGCACGGCCGGATGCCTGTATATCCTGGGCGATCTGTTCGACGCCTACCTCGGAGATGACGATCTGGCCGCCCCCAATGACCGGGTACGACACGCCCTCGGCCAACTCACCGCCGGGGGCACCCGGGTGGCGTTTCAGCCCGGTAACCGGGATTTTCTGCTCGGTTCCGCCTTTGCCCGGGCCACCGGCGTAAGTCTGCTGGACGATTACCACACCGTTGAGGCATACGGCCAGCGGGTATTGCTCATGCACGGTGACCTGCTCTGTACCGACGACGTGCAATACCAGGCGGCCCGTTGCCGGGTACGTACACCGGCATGGCGGGAGTACGCCCTGGGCAAACCGCTGTGGCTGCGCCGACTCCATGCGCGCTGGTATCGCCTGAAAAGTCGGCTGGATCAGCGCGGCAAGTCCGGTGCGATCATGGACGTCAATCTTGATACGGTTGAAACCACCCTGCAGACCCATGCCGTGTCCATCCTGATACACGGTCACACCCATCGGCCCGGACTCAACCAGCCGGTCGCCAGTCCGGCCCGAACCCGCCGCATCGTCCTGCCTGAATGGGACGGCCAGGAACAGGTACTGTGCTGGACTGCCGAGGGTTTCCGGATGACCGCCCTTGCGGTCGAATCACCCCCGTGAACCCATGCCGCGCCCGGCGGCACGCATCCCGGGTTTCTCCCTGATTTCCCCCCAAACAACCACACAGGAGCATACCATGCAGGAATCCTCAACCCCGGAACAGGGTCAGGCCGCGCTGAACAGTTTGCGTAGCCTCATCACCGAATGCCTGGAAGAAGCCCGCTGTCAGGGCGCGACCGGTGCCGAAGCCGGTGCCAGCATCGAACAGGGTTTGTCCGTCACCTCGCGACTGGGCGAGGTCGAAACCATCGAACACCACCGTAGCCGGGGACTGGGCATCACGGTTTACATCGGTCAGCGCAAAGGCAGTGCCAGTACCTCCGACATCAGCCGTGACGCCATGCGGGAGGCCGTGCAGGCCGCCTGCCGCATTGCCCGTTACGCCGCCGAAGACCCTTACGGCGGTTTGCCGGATGCCAACCGGCTGGCGACTGAATTTCCCGAACTTGATCTCTACCACCCCTGGTCGCTGGAAGCCCAGGAGGCCATCGCCCTGACGCTGGCCTGTGAAAATGCCGCGCTGGGTCACCACTATGAAATACGCAACTCGGAAGGAGCCAGCCTCAATACTTTTGAAGGCATGCGGGTGCTGGGCAATTCGCTGGGTTTTTTGCACGGCTATGCCACCAGTCGTCACAGCCTGAGTTGCTCGGTGATCGGTCAACGCGGTGAGGAAATGCAGCGGGATGACTGGTGGACGGTGGCCCGCGAGGCCAAGGCTCTGGAAGCCCCCGAAGCAGTAGGACGGCAGGCGGCTGAACGCACCCTGCGACGGCTGGGAGCCAGACCGCTGGGTTCCAGACAGTGCCCGGTCATTTTTGCAGCCGATGTGGCCGGAAGCCTGGTGGGGCATTTTCTCGGAGCCATTCGGGGTGGCAACCTCTACCGCAAATCGACCTTCCTGCTGGATCATCTGGGCAAAGCGGTTTTTCCGGCCTTCGTCCAGATTGAGGAATCGCCCCATATCCCCCGGGGACTGGCGAGTGCCCCCTATGATTCCGAAGGCGTGGCAACCCGACCCCATTCAATCGTCCGTGACGGCGTACTCGAATCCTACATTCTGAGCAGCTATTCAGCCCGCAAACTCGGCATGGAAACCACCGGCAATGCGGGCGGGGTACACAATATTCTGGTCAGAACCGGTTCCGCCTCCCTGACCGAATTGCTGCAACAGATGGATACCGGCCTGCTGGTCACCGAACTGATGGGACAAGGGGTCAATATCGTTACGGGGGATTACTCTCGCGGCGCGGCAGGCTTTTGGGTCGAAAAGGGCCAGATCAGTCATCCGGTCGAGGAATTTACCATTGCCGGCAATCTCAGGGACATGTACTGCGGACTGGTCGCCATCGGTAACGACATCGACCCGCGCAGTTCGATCCGAACCGGTTCGATCTGGCTCGACCGCATTACGATAGCCGGCCACGGGTGAGTGCATCCACGGCCTGACGGTGCCGGGTTGTCTGTCTCACGACCTTAACAATCGCCTCTTAATGTGTGTTCCCTTTCGTCAATCACTCGACCAACGGGAACAATCCATGAAACATCGCGCCATTGCACTGGCCCTGGGCCTGGCCTTTAACGTCGGCACTGAGGCCGCTTCGCTGTCCATGAAGCTGGTGGGACGCCACCATACCGGAATTTATAACGAAGGGGCCGCTGAAATCGTCACGTACGATGCCGACACCCGCCGCCTGTTCAAAGTCAACGCCAAGGCTGCCATGGTGGAAGTGCTGGACATCAAGAATCCGGCCGCCCCCAAACCGGTGGGTACCATTGATTCCACCGCCCTGGGCGGCAGTGCCAACAGTGTGGCGGTACGCAAGGGGCTGGTGGCAGTGGCCATTGAAGCCGCCAACAAGCAGGAACCCGGCCTGGTGGCGTTTTACCAGGCGGCTGACCTGTCGCTGGTTGGCACCGTCAAGGTCGGTGCCCTGCCCGACATGGTGACCTTCACGCCGGATGGCAATTATGTTCTGGTGGCCAACGAAGGCGAACCCAACGCCGATTACACGGTAGATCCCGAGGGTTCGGTGAGTATCATCGACCTGCGTCGCGGCGTAAAAAAAGCAGTGGTTCGTACCGCTGACTTTAGTGCCTATGACGGTCGTGAGGACGAGCTTCGGGCCCAGGGCATCCGCATCTTCGGGCCTAATGCCAGTGCATCACGCGATCTGGAACCTGAATACATCACCACGGTCGATTCCCGCCACGCCTGGGTAGCCCTGCAGGAGGCCAATGCCCTGGCACTGATCGACATCCGTAACGCCAGGGTACTGGAACTCCAGCCGCTGGGCAGCAAAGACCACACAACACCGGACAACGCACTGGATGCAAGCGACAAGGACGGTGGCGTCAATATCGCCAACTGGCCGGTCAAGGGGTTGTACATGCCGGATTCAATCAGCAGTTTTGGTTACCGGGGGGATACCTTCATCGTGACAGCCAACGAGGGTGACAGCCGGGATTACGATGGCTACAGCGAAGAAGCCCGCATCAAGGATCTCACCCTGGATCCCGTCGCGTTTCCTGACGCCGCCACGCTGCAAACCGATGCCGCCCTGGGCCGTCTCAAAACCACCCTGGCCAGCGGCGATACCGACGGTGACGGTGATTTTGACCAGATTTACAGTTTCGGTGCCCGTTCATTCTCCATCCGCAATGCCCGGGGTGGCCTGGTCTATGACTCGGGAGCCGATTTTGAAAACACCACCGCTGCCCGATTCCCTGACAACTTCAACAGCAATCACGAAGAAAACGACACCCTGGACAATCGTTCCGACGACAAGGGGCCGGAACCGGAAGGGATCGCCCTGGGTGAGATTCAAGGCCACACCTATGCCTTCGTCGGGCTGGAGCGAATGGGCGGAATCATGGTATACGACGTCACCAACCCGTATCAGGTCAGCTTCGTTGATTACTTTAATCCCCGCGATTTCACGGTCGACACCCTGCTGGCCGATGGTACGACCAATCGGGCGGCGGGCGATCTGGGCCCTGAAGGGTTGACGTTCATTCCGGCGGACAAAAGCCCGAACCGTAAACCCCTTCTGGTGGTGGGCAATGAGGTCAGTGGTACCACGTCAATCTATCGCCTGATCTTTACGCCCGACAAATAAAGCCCGGGACTGGACGATACACCGCAGGCATTCACCCCGTTTCCCGCCGGCAGGCGGGGTGGATGCCGACCCGGCCTGAGCCGGGTCAGTCAGCTCACGCCGGATTCACCCGCCAGCAGCGTCAGCCGATCCGCTATCCTGTCATGGATATGGCCAAAATCGCCGTTGCTCATGATGACGATATGGTCACCGGGGCGGGTATCCTGAACCACCGTCTGAATCAAATCCTCCATGTCAGCCACAACCTGGACGGCGGTATTCGCCGCCAGGCTGCCGTTGATGTCCCAACCCAGTCCGGGTGCCCGGTAGACATAGGCCCGGTCGGCTGAACTGAGCGAAGCCGCCAGTTCATCGGCATGAACCCCCATTTTCATGGTGTTGGAGCGTGGCTCCAGCAAGGCAATGATGCGTTGTCCGCCTACCCGGGCGCGGAGTCCGGCCAGGGTAGTGGCGATGGCGGTCGGGTGATGGGCAAAATCATCAAAAATCCTGACCTGGTTGATTTCTGCCCGCAGTTCCATTCGTCTGCGGACATTCCTGAACCGCGACAGGGCGGCAATGGACTGGTCGGCCTGGATACCGGCATGATGGGCTGCCGCAACCGCCGCCAGGGCATTGCGGGCATTGTGCTGACCGCTCAGAGACCACTCAATCACCCCCCGGCCCTTGCCGTCCTGGATGATGGCGATACGGCTGGCATCAGGCTCCAGCAGGGTGTAGTGCCATTCGGCTTCCGGAGCCTGGCCCTGTTCGGCCAATCGTTCCACCGGGGTCCAGCAGCCCATTTGCAGAACCTCCTGAATGGCCTGATCCGTGGCGGGTACCACGATGCGGCCGTTGCCGGGTATGCTGCGGATCAGATGGTGGAACTGACGCTGAATCGCGGCCAGATCAGGGAATATGTCGGCATGGTCGTATTCCAGATTGTTAAGGATGGCAGTGCGGGGGTGGTAGTGTACAAACTTGGAACGTTTGTCGAAAAAAGCCGTATCGTATTCGTCGGCTTCAATCACAAAGTACTGGCCACTGCCAAGCCGGGCAGACTGGCCGAAATTGAGCGGAACCCCCCCGATCAGAAATCCCGGTTCATAACCGGCCTGATCCAGTATCCAGGCCAGCATGCTGGCGGTTGTGGTTTTACCATGGGTACCGGCCACTGCCATGATCCAGTGGCCTTTCAGCACGTGGTTGAACAACCACTGCGGCCCCGAGGTATAGGCCAGTCCCTGATTGAGTACGGCCTCTATTTCAGGGTTTCCCCGCGAAATGGCATTGCCCACCACCACCAGGTCAGGAGTGTGGGCGATGTTTTCCGCCCGATACCCCTCCATCAGGGTAATGCCCTGTTCCTGAAGCTGAAGACTCATGGGCGGGTAGACGTTTTGGTCTGATCCCGTTACCTGATGACCCAGTTGTCTGGCGATGATCGCCAGCCCGCCCATGAAGGTTCCGCAAATACCCAGGATGTGTATGTTCATGTGTGGTGCAAGCCTGACTGTGTGTAATCTGGAGGGTGACCCTGACGGGGCATAAGCCGGGCAGTGGTGCTGCCGGGTGGAATCGGCAGGGGATCAGTAGCGGGGGTTGTGTTCCCACGCCAGCGAGGTTTTGACGATGAAATCAAGGTCGTCGTGACGGGCCTGCCAGCCCAGGCACTCGTGAATGGCGGATACGGCAGCCACCAGTTGCGGCGGATCACCCGCACGGCGGGGGACTTCCTCAACCCGGATCGGGCTGCCGTGTATCCGGTTGATGGCATCAATGACCGCACGGACACTGTAGCCGTGGCCGTAGCCGCAGTTGAGCGTGATGGAGTCCCCCCCCTGACGCAGGTATTCCAGTGCCTTGACATGGGCATCTGCCAGATCGCTGACATGGATGTAATCGCGAATGCAGGTGCCGTCCGGGGTAGGATAATCGGTGCCGAACAGCAACAGTTTGTCGCGCTTGCCGACGGCGACTTCCGCAGCCACCTTGATCAGCAGGGTAGCCTTGCGGGTGGATTGGCCAATCCGGCCTTCGGGATCAGACCCCGCCACATTGAAATAGCGCAAGGCCACGTGACGCAGGCCGGTGGCGGCTGACAGATCCCGCAGCATCCATTCGCTCATCAGTTTGGAAGAACCGTAGGGATTGATCGGCGCGGTCGGGGTGGTTTCGGTGATGAATTCGCTGCCGGCAATGCCGTAGACGGCGGCCGTGGAGGAAAAAATGAGGTGCTGAACCCCGGCGTCGCGACAGCAGCGCAGCAGGTTGAGGGTCTGGCAGGTGTTGTTGCCATAGTATTTGAGTGGATCACTGACCGACTCGGGGACGATGGTATGGGCCGCGAAGTGCAATACCGATTCAATCGGGTAGTCCCTGAGTATGTTTGCAACCAGCACCGGATCGCCGGTATCCCCGGCAATGAAATCGCCGTACAGCACCGCTTCACGGAAGCCGGTACCCAGATTGTCCAGTACCACCAGACGCTCGCCCCGTTCGCCCAGTTGCTTGACGACATGACTGCCGATATAACCGGCCCCGCCGGTGACCAGCACAGCTTTTTTTTGCATGATGAATGCCCTGTTCAGTTTTCAGTTTTCAGTTTTCAGTGTTCGGAGGGCAGGGGGCAGGGTTAGTACTCACTCATCCCTCGCCGGCGGCCAGGATGGCCGCGCTCCCAGGATGCCATTCGCATTTCGCCACTCGCCGGCGGCCAGGATGGCCGCCCCACTCACCATTCCCCACTCACCCCTCAGGGCGAAAGGGGTTCTACGCTGACCCACTCGCCAGCCGCTACCCCGGAACAGTCGGGTTCCAGTACGATAAAACCATTGGCCGTACCGAAACCGGATAGTTGATGGGAGCCCTGCTTGTCGACCGCCGTCACGGTGGTTTCGCCCTGTGCGTCCATTGCAAGCCAGGCCCGCCTGAATTCCAGCCGCCCCGGCGGTTTTTTGAGGGCGGTGAGGGTTTTGGCCCTGAAGCGCACAGGAAGCGGCACCGCCCCGCCCATCAGGGCCAACAGGGCCGGGTACACCAGTTGGCGGAAGGTGACCGACACCGCAACCGGGTTACCCGGCAGGGCAAACAGGTAAGCGTTGCCTATCTGCCCAAACAAAAAGGGTTTGCCGGGTTTGATGGCCACCTGCCAGAAAAAGACCTCACCCAGTTGCCGGGCCGCGTCTACCAGCCAGTCGGCATCGCCGACAGAAGCCCCGCCGGTGGTGATAATGACATCAGCGGTCGCCGCAGCCTGTACCAGAGCCTGGCGCAGCCGCTCCGGTTGATCGGGGATGATGCCCTGATCCTGAGCTGTCAGCCCCTGTTCTGCCAGCAATGCCCGGAGCAGGTAGCGGTTGCTGTCGTAAATCTGACCGGGGCCGGGTTCCTGTCCCAGCGGACACAGTTCGTCGCCGGTGGTCAACAGGGCTACCCGGGGACGCGCCCTGACCCGGACGCTGGCCAACCCCTGCGAGGCCAGCAGGCCGATGTGTTCCGGTGTCAGGCGTTGCCCGGCCGCCAGCAGATACTCACCGCAGCGGGTTTCATCCCCCTGTGGCCGGACGTGTTCTCCAGGCCCGGGCTGGCCCGTGATGCGGATGACGTCCCCGTCGCGCTGCACCTGCTCCTGCATCACCACCGTATCGGCAGCGGCGGGTAGCGGTGCGCCGGTGAAGATGCGAACGCATTGTCCCGCTGCCAAATGCCCGGACCACGGGGAACCGGCATACACCGTGCCGACCACCGTCAGGGTAGCAGCCGCTGCCAGATCAGCGTGACGCAGGGCATAACCGTCCATGGCTGAACAGGCAAACGGCGGCAGATCACGGCAGGCCCGCAGTGGCTCGGCCAGTATCCGCCCGCTTGCCGTCGCCAGGTCGACCGGTTCGGTTGCCGTCAGCGGGATGAGGGTATTGAGTATTCGGGTACGGGCCGCCGTGAGTGACAGCGGCGGAATCGGGCAATTCATGAGACCGGGTATTTGCACCCGCAGGCACCGGCGGCACAACCGTGGGTTGACGTGGCGGATGCCGCCGTTTTGGCCGAGGCCGTCCCGACAAAGGCCGGGGCTACCGGGAGTTTACGCACCTCACCGCCACACGACGGACAGGCGGGCGATGCTTCCTTCATTCCGTGAAAGGCACTGAAGGCATGGTTGCATTGTGGACAGCGGTAGTCGTAGGTCGGCATGTGATGGCTCCATCAGGGTGAGATCAAAAAGGTTTAAGGCTGGCCAGCAAAATAATGGCAAACAGGAATAACACCGGCACCTCATTGGCCCAGCGGTAAAAAACATGGCTGCGCCGGTTCTGATCGTGTTTGAAGTCCTGCAGCCAGATACCACAAACCACGTGATACCCCACCAGCAGGGCCACCAGCAGCAATTTCAGATGCAGCCAGCCCTGCTGGCCAAAACTGGCCCAGGCATAGTCATGCAGCATCCAGACGCCAAACAGCAGGGTCAGCAGCATGCCCGGTGTCATGATGCCAAAATAGAGCTTGCGCTCCATGATCTTGAACCGTTCCACGCTGACCGCATCAGCAGCCATGGCGTGATAGACGAACAGCCGGGGCAGGTAAAACAGACCGGCAAACCAGGTTACCATGAAGATGATGTGCAGGGCTTTGAGCCACATGGTCAAATTTTCTCCAGCAAGGTTAGCAACAGGGGACGCAAGGTAGCGGGATCGATTTTTCCCAGGATGTCCTGGCGAATCCGGCCTTTGGCATCAATCAGAAAATGGCGCGGAATCAGCGACACCGCACCAAAGGCCCGGGCGGCGGCACCGTCCGGATCGAGAATGACCGGGTAGGGTATCTGCCGCTCCCGGGCCAGACTCAGCACCCGGCTGGGCGGATCGTAGGGCATGGCCACGGCCAGCAGATGCAGGCCTTGCGGTGCAAACTCGGTGTAGAGGGCTTGCAGGGCCGGCATTTCTTCCAGACAGGCCCTGCAATCGCTGGCCCAGAAACTGACCAGCACCGGCTGGCCCTGCAACGCGGTCAGTCGGATGCGACGGCCATCGATGACAGACAGGGTCAGGTCAGGGACTTTGGGCGGAGTCAGCCAGAGTCCGACACCCACCACGACGGTGGCAGCCAGGACAGCAAGCCATTTGAGGGGGTTAGCCATACGGGTCATCGGCGGCTGTCAGACAGGCCGGAATTGATACAGCCAGGTTTCGGTGAGGGCTTCACCGTTACCCTGCAGGAACAGGCGCAGTTCCACCGGCTGATCGCCCTGCGGGATCAGGTCAAAAATGGCCCGCCAGCGTCGCGTACCGGGCACCGGTTGCATAAACTCATCCTTGATTACACCGCTGGAGGCGGTGATGACCGGATGGGCCTTGACCGTATCACCCCATAACGGTTCCAGTGAGGCACCGGCAAATTCGACGCTGAATTTGTAAACTCCCCGGGGACGGGGCTTACCCGGCTGTCCGCCACGACCGATGCGGGTAGCCACGCAGCGGGCCACGCCGGCCGGATACGGCTCGTCCGCCAGCCAGTGCAGCCGGTAACGCAATTGGTAGGTGCTGCCGGCCCGGGCCGGTTCCTGCGGTCGCCAGTATACGCCGATGTTGTCATGAATCTCGTCGTCCGTGGGGAGTTCGATCAGTTGTATCGAACCCTGTCCCCAGTTATCGAGCGGTTCCACCCACAGCGAAGGACGCCGTTCATAATTGACCCCGTCCAGGTAATTTTCAAAGTTGCGATCCCGTTGCAGCAGGCCAAAGCCCCTGGGATTGTTGTCAACGAAACTGGAGGTCACCGCAAAGGGCTGGTTGATGAGGGGACGCCACAGGCGTTCGCCGCTGCCGGTCCAGATGGCCAAGCCGTCCGAATCGTGTACTTCAGGACGCCAGTCTTCCAGACGGCGTTTTTCTGATTCACTGAACCAGTACATCGACGTCAGCGGAGCCAGGCCAAGGCGGGCGATGTCCTTGCGTACAAACAGGCTGGCTTCGATGGTTTGTACCACACCGGTGGTACGAAGCAACTCAAAGCGGTAGGCACCGGTCAGGCTGGGGCCTTCCAGCAAGGCATGAACAATGACAGGGTCGCCCTCGCGGGCCGCCCCTTCAAGGTAGAACTCGGTGAAATCGGGAAACTCCTCGGGGGTGGGTTCAGCCGCATCGACGATCACGCCCCGGGCTGACAGGCCGTATTGGTTGAGAGCCCCGATGGTACGGAAATAGGCCGCTCCCAGAAAGGCTACCCAGTCCTGGGTGCGCCAGTCTTCCCGCTGCCGCGATTCCTGTAAACGGAAGCCGGCAAAGCCGGTTTTGTCGGGCAGTTTACGGGCAATGCTGTCGCCCGGCATGTCGAAATAATCGTTACTGTAGAGGATTTCCCGGGCCCTGCCGTTTTCCACCAGGTGCATCCTGACCGATTTCTGAAAAAACTGGCCGACATGAAAAAAGGTGACCGGGTACTGTTGCGGGCCGTTGGCAAACAGGGCCTGCTCGGGTTTGAAGCGGATCTGGCCCCAGGCTTCGTAATCAATCTGCTGAACGATATCCGGCATGATGCGGGGAGCCGGGCTGTACAGTGCCCGCGACAGCAGCCGTGCCCGTTCGATCAGGGCTTCGTGGCTGAAACTGCGGGCAGGGCCCAGGTGAAGGGTTTCGGCAGCCTGCGCCGCCTGGCCGGGGGAGACTCTGCCCAGGGCAGCGGTTGCCAGGGTGAGGCAGGCAGTATTTTGCAAAAATTCGCGACGGCTGTAGTGCATGGTCATGATGTTTTTGTCGGGATGGAGTGGACAGTGGATCAATTGTAGCGATTCGGAAGGGGATTGTGTGCATCCACAATCCCTCGCCGTGCCCGACTATACGTTGAACCTGAAATGAGTCACGTCACCGTCCTTCATGACATAGTCCTTGCCTTCCAGCCGCCATTTACCGGCATCCTTGGCACCCTGTTCGCCCTTGTAACGGATGAAATCGTCGTAGCCTATGATCTCGGCCCGGATAAAACCGCGTTCAAAATCGCTGTGAATGACACCGGCCGCCTGGGGCGCGGTGGCACCGACCGGGATGGTCCAGGCCCGGACTTCCTTGACACCGGCGGTGAAATAGGTGTCCAGATGCAGCAGCGCGTAGCCGGCCCGGATCAGCCGGTTCAGTCCGGGTTCGGCAAGCCCCAGTTCGGCCAGAAAATCACCCTTGTCGGCGTCGTCGAGTTGGGCAATTTCAGCTTCAAAGGCGGCACAGACCGGCACCACCACCGAACCTTCGCCGTCGGCGTGGGCACGGACACGGTCCAGCAGGGGGTTGTTGTCAAATCCGCCCTCCTGCACATTGGCCACATACAGGGTCGGTTTGAGGGTCAGCAGGTGCAGATCAGCCAGTCCGCTTTTTTCAGTGGCATCCAGGGCCATGGCCCGGATCGGTTTGCCGGTATCCAGATGGGCCAGCACCCGTTCCAGCAGGGCTTTTCGTTCCAGTTCATCCTTGTTGCCTGATTTGGACGCCTTGGTAGCCCGTTGCAGGGCCTTGTCGACCGTGCCCAGATCGGCCAGGCTCAGTTCGGTATTGATGATCTCGATATCCGAAACCGGATCGACCTTGCCCGCCACGTGAATGACGTCATCATTCTCAAAACAACGTACCACGTGGGCAATGGCATCGGTTTCCCGGATATGGGCCAGAAACTGGTTGCCCAGCCCCTCGCCCCTGGAGGCACCGGCTACCAGCCCGGCAATGTCGACGAACTCGATGCTGGTGGGGATAACCCGCTCCGGCTTGACGATGGCGGCCAGGGCATCCAGCCTTGGATCAGGCACCGGCACTACCCCGACGTTGGGATCAATCGTGCAAAAGGGGTAATTTTCCGCAGCGATGGCTGCTTTGGTCAGGGCGTTGAACAGGGTGGATTTGCCGACATTGGGCAAACCCACGATTCCGCAGTGAAGAGTCATGGTGATTAAGGTCTCGGCTGATTTAACGGTTGTAGTGATCCTGATAGCGTACGATGTCATCCTCGCCCAGATAGCTGCCGGATTGAACCTCAATGATTTCCAGCGGGATGGAACCGGGATTTTCCAGACGATGGCGTACGCCGACCGGTATGTAGGTTGATTCATTTTCGGTGAGGAGAAAACTCTCCTCGCCACGGGTGACCCGGGCGGTTCCCCTGACCACGATCCAGTGTTCGGCCCGGTGATGGTGCATTTGCAGGGACAGGCTGGCACCGGGGTGGATGGTCAGGCGCTTGACCTGGTAACGGCTACCGGTGTCGACAGACTGGAAGGCACCCCAGGGCCGGTGTACCTTGGTGTGGTACAGGTGTTCAGAACGTTCATTCAGGCGCAGGTGATCCGTGATGACCCTGACATCCTGGGCCTTGTCCCGGTGGGCCACCAGAACGGCATCCGCTGTTTCGATGACAATAAGGTTATCAACCCCGACGGTGGCCAGAAACCGGCTCTGGGCATAGAGCAGGCTGTCCCGGGTGTCCCTGGCAAAAACGTCGCCGATGGCAACATTGCCCTGTTCATCACGCGGTTTGACTTCGCCCAGGGTGGCCCATGATCCCAGGTCAGACCAGCCGGCATCCAGCGGCAACACCAGAACGCCAGCGGCTGCGGGGGCGGATGGCCCGCACAGTTTTTCCATGACGGCATAGTCGATGGAATCAGCCGGACAGTCGGCGAAGGCTTTGGCGTCGATGCGGATAAAATCACCGTCCGCCTGGCTGTGGGCCAGGGCACGGGTACAGGCTTCGGCAATATCGGGGCGGTGTATCCCGATCTGCGTCAGCCAGGTGGAGGCTTTCAGGATGAAGATGCCGCTGTTCCAGAGATACTGGCCGGTCTCCAGGTAGCGGGCAGCAGTGGCGGCATCCGGTTTTTCGGTGAAGCCGGCGACAACCGAGGCATTCTCATCCAGACGGGCACCGCAGCGGATATACCCGAAGCCGGTTTCGGGCCGGTTGGGGGTGATGCCCAGGGTGACCAGCCAACCTTGTGCAGCCTGACGGGCGGCTTCCAGCAAGCGGGCCTGAAAACCGGCCAGATTGCGAACATAATGATCCGAAGGCAGCACCACCAGCACCGGATCGCCGCCTCCTGCCTGCGCCGACAGGGCGGCCAGGGTCAGGGCCGGGGCGGTGTTGCGGGCTACCGGTTCGAGCAGGATGCGGCTGCCCTCAATACCCAGGCAGCGCAACTGTTCGGCCACCAGAAAACGGTGCATCTCGTTGCAGATGACCTGGGGCGGACACAGGGTGATACCCTGACCTGACGGGAGCGTGCTGATTCGGGTGACGGCCTCCTGAAACAGGGTTTTGTCACCGGTCAGGGCCAGAAACTGCTTGGGATAGGCTTCACGGGAGAAGGGCCAGAGCCGGGTACCGGCCCCGCCCGAGAGGATGACGGCCTGAAGGGGGGTGGGCTGCATGTGGCTTACCGGTCGGCGGTGTTGTCAGGCGGGTTGCCCCGGGTAATGAGGATGCCCACGTCACTGGCTCCCTGGATGGCTCCCTTCTTGTTGACGGTCAGGCGTAGCCAGGGCACGGCGAATTCGGCCCGGATCAGGCTGGCCAGCCGTTCGGCCAGGGTTTCAACCAGCAGAAATTCGCTGGACTCAACAAATTCGACCACGCGGGTCGACAGGGCACCGTAGTCAAGCGTCCGGCTGATATCATCATGGGCAGCGGCGGCACGGATGTCGGTTCCCAGTTCGAGATCAATCACGACGGTCTGCCGAATTTCGCGCTCCCAGTCGTAAATGCCGATCACGGTCTCGATATGGAGACCCCTCAGAAATATAATATCCATTGGTTTACCTGATGTTGAGTTGGAAGACGATTCCGATTTTTTCCTATTTTACCTGCATACCGGAGTGAGCGGCATGACCTATTTGCTATTGATTTCGCTGGCGTACCTGTCGGGTTCCCTGTCCACGGCCGTTCTGGTCAGCCGGGCCTTTGATCTACCGGATCCCCGCCAGCAAGGTTCCGGCAACCCCGGTGCCACCAACGTACTGCGACTGGGCGGTAAAAAAGCCGCTGCCCTGACCTTGCTGGGGGATGCCCTCAAGGGGTTTATCCCGGTGATGCTTGCACAGCTTATGGGGATGAACGGGCTGGTCGTGGGTCTGGTCGGGCTGGCGGCGTTTCTGGGGCATCTTTATCCGGTCTTTTTCGGATTCCGGGGTGGCAAGGGGGTTGCCACCGCACTGGGCGTGCTGAGTGGCTTCTTCTGGGGACTGGGCCTGGCTGTTCTGGCAACCTGGATCGCCGTCGCCGGACTGACCCGTTATTCTTCGCTGGCGGCCCTGGTTGCTGCCGCCCTGTCACCGCTCTACGTCTGGCTGATGCTGGGCCACCTGGCCCTGACCATCCTGACCCTTGCGCTGGCTGCCCTGCTGTTCTGGCGGCATCGTCCCAACATCGAGCGACTGCTGCGCGGCGAGGAAAGCCGCATTGGCCGCAAAGGCTGAGTGGATCACCCGGTTTCAGGGAGCGGCAGCGGAGGGGTTTCGGTCAGGGGCCAGCGCGGGCGGGCGCGGATTTCCAGTGAATCCGCTTGACCTTCAGCCAGTCGCCGGTAACCGGCATAGGCAATCATGGCACCGTTGTCGCCACAAAAGGCCAGGCGGGGGAAATACACCTGACACCCCGTCCGGCGGGCCATGTCGTCCAGTTGCTGCCGCATCAGCCGGTTGGCACTGACCCCACCGGCCACCACCAGCCGGTTGAGGCCAGTGGCTGCCAGTGCCCGGCCGGATTTGATGACCAGGGTTTCAACCACCGCGTCCTGAAAGGCCCGGGCGATGTCGGCTTTGTCCTGCAGGGTTTTGGCCGAGGCCTGATAGACGTGCAGGGTGTGGGTCTTGAGGCCGCTGAAGCTGAAATCAAGCCCGGGGCGGTCGGTCATGGGGCGCGGAAACACGTGACGGCCCGGTTGACCCTGTTCTGCCAGGCGGGCTACTTCCGGCCCGCCCGGATAGCCCAGCCCCAGCAGTTTGGCGGTTTTGTCGAAGGCCTCGCCAGCCGCATCGTCCAGCGATTCACCCAGCAACCGGTAATCACCGATGCCGCCCACCTGCACCAGTTGGGTATGGCCGCCGGACACCAGCAGGGCCACAAAGGGAAAATCGGGGCGGGAGGCTTCCAGCAGCGGGGCCAGCAGATGGCCTTCCATGTGGTGTATGCCAATGGCCGGAATGCCCAGGGCGTATGCCATGCTGCGGGCCACGCTGGCTCCGACCAGCAAGGCACCCATCAGCCCGGGACCTGCGGTATAGGCAATTCCGTTCAGTTCGTGGCGTTCGATGCCAGCCTCCGCCAAAACCCGGCGGATCAGCGGAATCAGGCGACAGATGTGATCGCGTGAGGCCAGTTCGGGAACCACGCCCCCGTATTCGGCGTGAATCCTGACCTGACTGTGCAGGACGTGAGACACCAGCCCGTGGCGGGAATGATACAGGGCGACACCGGTTTCGTCGCAGGAGGTTTCTATGCCAAGCACATACATACTTTTTACTTCGGATTTTAGCGGTTATAATCGCGTGCTTAAATTTGGCCCGCCCAGCAGGCGGGTCTTGTTTCAATCCATCCAATTTTAACCAGGAATACCGGGAAGCTACATGCCTTCAATCAAGATCAGAGAGAACGAACCCTTTGAAATCGCCATTCGTCGTTTCAAACGTGCCTGCGAAAAAGCAGGTGTCCTGTCCGAAGTGCGCAGACGCGAGTTTTACGAAAAACCCACCGAGGAACGCAAGCGCAAGGCGGCATCGGCAGTCAAACGTCATCTGAAGAAGCTGTCCCGGGAACGTTTCGCCCTGCAGAACCTGCGCAAGGGCCGCCCACAGGTCTGATCCATTGCCATGACAACCCTTAAAGAACGCCTGCAGGCCGACATGAAAGCGGCCATGAAGTCGGCTGACAAACCCCGTCTCGGGGTCATCCGGCTAATCAATTCGGCCATCAAGCAACGTGAAGTCGACGAGCGGATTGCACTGGAAGACGCCGATGTGATTGCGATACTGGACAAAATGGTCAAGCAGCGGCGTGAATCCATCAGCCAGTTTGAGGCCGCCGGTCGTCAGGAGCTGGCCGACGCCGAACTGGCGGAGATCAGCATCATCCAGGATTATCTGCCCACCGCCCTGAGTGATGCCGAAATCGACCACCTGATTGCCGAAGCCCTCGCCGAGACCGGAGCCGAAGGCCCGGGCGGCATGGGTAAGGTCATGGCGGTACTCAAACCCCGCATGCAGGGACGGGCTGACATGACCGCAGTCAGTGCCAGGGTAAAAGCCAGACTGTCGGCCTGACCGGAGGGTCGGGGCGGATGCGGGCCGGACGCATACCTCGTGAGTTCATTCAGGAGGTTCTGGCCCGGGTCGATCTGGTTGAACTGATTGGCGGTCGCCTGTCACTGAAACGCTCGGGCCACAGTTACATGGCCCGCTGTCCCTTCCATAACGAAAAAACCCCCAGCTTCACCGTCAGGCAGGACAAGCAGTTTTATCACTGCTACGGTTGCGGTGCCCACGGCAACGCCATCAGTTTTCTGATGGAATACGACCGTCTCAACTTCATTGAAGCCGTACGGCAACTGGCTGAACAGGCCGGTTTGCCGGTTCCCACCGGAGACGACACCGGCTCCGGCGTTGCGTCTCCCGCACCCGATACCCAACCCCTGCTCGACCTGCAGGACAAGGCCGCGCAGTTTTACGCACTACAACTCAAAACCCGCCCCGACGCTGCCAGAGCTGTCGACTACCTCAGAAATCGGGGTATTACCGGCGAACTGGCCAGGCGGTTTCGTCTGGGGTATGCCCCGCCCGGCTGGCGCAACCTGCCGCCGCAATGGCCCGAACCGGATTTGATCAGTGCCGGGCTTTGCATCCGCAAGGACGATACAACCTACGACCGCTTCCGCGACCGGATCATGTTTCCCATACGCAACCGGCGCGGTCAGGTGATCGGATTTGGCGGGCGGGTACTCAACGACGACAAACCCAAATACATCAATTCACCCGAAACACCGGTATTCAGGAAACACCGGGAGCTTTACGGGCTTTATGAGGCACTGGAACATACCCGCCAACCTGCCCGGCTTTTACTGGTTGAAGGGTACATGGATGTGATTGCCCTGGCCGGGTCCGGTATTCATGAGGCCGTAGCCACCCTGGGCACGGCTACCTCGGAAGAACATATCCAGTCCCTGTTTCGCTATAGCAGTGAACTGGTTTTCTGTTTCGACGGCGACCGGGCCGGGTTGCAGGCGGCCTGGAAAGCCCTCGAAGCGGCCTTACCGTATTTGCGGGAAGGGCGTCAGGTGCGGTTTCTGACCTTGCCGGGCGGGCACGACCCTGATTCGCTGGTAAGAGCCAGTGGCCCGGCGCATTTTCTGGCGCAAGTCGATGCGGCCCGGCCATTCTCCGAATACTTTTTTGAGCGACTGTGTGATTCGCTGGACATGCAGCGTATTGAATCCCGCGCCAGCCTGATCAAACTGGCAACCCCCCTGATCGCCAAAATTCCTGCCGGGGTATTTCGCAGTCTGCTTGAACAAAAACTGGCTGAACTGAGCGGTTACCAACCCGCTGCCCGCCCCACTCCGCCCGGATCGGCCCGCCGTAATAATGGCAGCGCGTCCTCATCGGCATCCGGCAAACCCTCCCTCATGCGTATTTTTCTGGCACTGCTCCTGTATGAGCCGAGGCTGGCCGGCTTGCTGACCGAGGCCTCACGGCAGCAGATCATCGCCGCACCGCGCGGCGGGGCACTGGCTGAAAAAATTCTGGCATTGCTGCAGGACAATCCCAACCTGTCGAGCGGTTCGCTACAGGAGACGTTTCGGGACGAGCCGGAGGAAGGCTTCGTACGTGAATTGCTGATCTGGGCGACCAGCAACATGGTATCCAGCCAACTGGAGGCAGAATTTACCGGAACCGTACACAAACTGGAACAACGGCTCACCGAGCAACGCATTGGTCTGCTACTGGATAAAAGCACCCGTTCGGCGCTGGACGGCAAGGAACAGGACGAACTGCGTACCCTGCTCAGACATACCGGGAAATAAGTGGATACCCGGTTGGAAGTTGCGTTGGGTGGCCTTCCCCTGTGTCCGGCGAGCCTGTCCCTCTGCAGGCACCCCTGCACAGCTGAGTTGACCGCCATCCT